>CALVUV010000014.1 GCA_944363685.1 uncultured Bacilli bacterium | reverse complement strand
ACAATACATAGAATTGATAATCCTAATTGTGGTTTAGATACTTTAATGAAATATGTTAAAGGACCAGACTTTCCAACAGGTGGTATTGTTGAAGGTATTAAAGGAATAAGAGATGCTTATGAAACGGGTAAGGGTAGAGTTATTATTAGAAGTAAATATGCTTTTGAAGGTAATTCTTTAGTTATAACAGAAATACCTTTTGAAGTTAATAAAGCTCTACTTGTTAAGAAAATAGATGATATTCGTCTTGATAAAAAAATAGATGGTATTGTTGAAGTAAGAGATGAATCAGCAGAAGATGTTAGAATTGTTGTTGATTTAAAGAAAACAGCTAACAAAGAATTAATCGTAAATTACTTATTAAAAAATACTGATTTACAAATTAGTTATAACTTTAATATGATTGCTATCGTAAAGAAACGTCCTCGACTACTTGGTTTAAAACAAGCGCTTGATGCTTTTATTGACCATCAAAAAGAAGTAATTACTCGACGTAGTCAATTTGATTTAGATCATGCTAAGAGTGAACTACATATCGTAGAAGGACTTATTAAATGTTTATCAATACTTGATGAAGTAATACGTGTTATTAGAGCAAGTAAAAATAAAGCTGATGCTAAAGAAAACCTTGTTAAAGAATTTGACTTTAGTATGGCTCAAGCAGAAGCGATTGTAACATTACAACTATATCGTTTAACTAATACTGATGTTGTAGAACTTGAAGAAAGACTTGCTACCCTAAGAAAAATAATAGAGGGACTTAATGCTATTTTAGGTAATGAAGATATTCTTAAAAAGGTTATGAAAGATGAACTACGTAAAGTACGTAATGAATATGCTCTACCTAGATTAACAGAAATTAAAGAAGAAATAACTGATATTAAAATAGATACTACTGTTATGATTCCTAAAGAAGAAGTTGTTGTTACTATAAGTCGTGATGGTTATATTAAAAGAACTAGTCTAAAGAGTTATAGTGCAAGTAAAGATGAAGAGACTACTTTAAAAGAAAATGATTATTTATTAGGAGTATATGAAATGAATACTCTTGATACATTATTAGTATTTACTAATTTAGGTAATTTCTTATATATACCAGTTCATACTATTTATGATTTAAAATGGAAAGAGTTAGGTAAACATATTAGTAATTTAATTCCTTTAGGTGAAGAAGAAGAAGTTGTTTATGCATTACCTGTTAAAGAGTTTAATAAAAATAAAAATATTATTATATCTACAGCGAATGGTATGATTAAAAGAACAAGTCTTTCTGACTTTAAAATAACTAGAATTACTAAACCTAGTTGTTGTATTAAATTAAAAGATAATGATAGAGTAGTTAGTGTTATGTTAGATAACTATGAAGATATCTTTGTAGAAACTAAACTTGGATATGGTCTTTTATTTAATAAAGAAGAGATTCCTATTGTAGGTATAAAAGCTAGTGGTGTTAAAGCGATTAATTTAAAAGATGATGTTGTGGTTAGTACTATTAACTTTGATAAGCTTGATAATAATTATTTAGTTGTTATTACTGATAAAGGTACTGGTAAGAGAGTTAAATTAACAGAATTTGAAGTTACTAGTAGAGCAAGAAGAGGAGTTATGACAATTAGAGATGTTAAGACTAATCCATATTATGTTATTAATGCTTTTATTTCTAATAATAGAGAACATATTGGTATTAAGAATGGAGAGATTAACATTATAAAGACAAGTGAATTACCTATTGTTGATCGTTATTCTACAGGAAGTAGTATTAATAAAAAAGGTATTAGTGAAGCTTTTATTTATAAAGATTTTGTAGATAAGAATGATGAAGTTAAAGGAAAAAGGCAAGTATCACTTGAAGATGTAGATAAAAGATTAATGACTATAGATGACTTTTTGAAATAAGTCGTCTTTTTTTCAATATTCTACATATTATTTAATAGGTGATGTTATGTCTAAGGAGAGTTTTAAAGAATTTATTAAAAATAAACCTTATCTTGCTAAAGCAGTATTTGATGGTAAAACTAGTTTTCAAAAATTATATGAAACTTATGACTTATATGGAGAAGAAAGTGATGTATTTAATAATTATTTAAATACTAATACTAATACAGTTACTACTAATAATAAAACTACTTCTTTTAATGAAGTAGTTAATATGTTTAGAAATCTTGATCTTGAAACTATTCAAAGAGGAGTTACAAGTTTACAGAAAGCAGTTAGTTTAGTAGAAGAGATTATGCCTAAGAATGAAAATAATAATATTCCTAATTATGATGAGAGACCTATCAATAGGTATTATGAGGATTAATGCAAGTAGAAACACAAGTTAAAATAAGAAGTAATCCTAATTTATATAGATATTTAAGGGAAAATTCTTATTGGTATAAATATTTAAATAGGACTCCTTTAGCACTTTCTTATTTAGAAGAAGAAATGAAAGAAAGATATAAACTTAGACCTGTTGATAAGATTGAGAATATTTCTAATAGTATGAAACTAGTACAATCATTTTTAGATATTATGAGATGATTTAGCTAGTTTTTTTCTTTTATCAAATTTTTCTTGTTTATCAGTTATACTATCATAAATATAATTTAAAGCTTCCATATGATTATCTAAATTTATGTATTTTTCAAGATTATGGTATTTATTTTCTAAATCTTTAGTTCCTGTTTCTGTTAATGGTTCTAATATGTTATCAAGGTAATGCTTTCCTATAATTAGTTTGTTATAATCAATTGTATCATCACTTATTTTTAGTAATTCAATCGCTTCTTGACAGAAGGGATTGATACTTAAAATATTTCTAAGTTTATCAGTAATATTTGGATTAAAATTTTTTGATGAGTTATATCTATTAGCAAGTATATTACAGTTTTTTTGATTAATTCTTTTAGTTTTTAATTCATCATATAAATCTTTATATAAAAATAAAAACTTATTTATAATATCATTTTTTATTTCTTTCGGAATGCTATCCTCATCACTTATTTTACCAATAAAATTTTCAGCAGTATCTAAAATAAAATAATAATTTATCATTGGATAGCCAATAAAGAATCCATTTAACATATTAGTGTTTTTGTAGTTATTAAAACCTAAAGTAGCAAGCTCTTCGGTATTTTCAAAAAAATTCTTATCACAAAGAGCAATAGAAAGTAATAATATTCCTAGTCTTTCTTTAGGTAAATCTACATCTATACTATTTAATATTTTTATTTCTGTGCTTGGGGCTTTTTCTTGTATTCTATCTTTATATAAAATATTTAACATCCTATAGGCAATGTCTTCATCTATTTCACTTAATTTTTCTTCTATTAAATCGTTAAGAATTTTAAAGTTATCCATATTTTTATTTGAAAAAAATTCTTGTTCTGCTAACTTATTTAAAGTTAATAAATAATCTAATGTATTTTTTTCTTTTTTTGTTAATTCTATTTTTCTCATATTCATCCCTCTTGTTTTAATATTATATAACTTAATGTAGTAAAATTAAAGAAAAATATGATATATTAGATTTGGTGATATTTATGAAATGGGAAGTTTTATATCAAGAATTACTTTTTGATATAAATAATTCATCTTTAAAATATGAAGTAGATAAAGCGCTTAATGATATTTATAAAGATGAGGAATTAGTTAAATTAATAGAACTTTATCATAAAAATAATTTAGATAGTGATAGATTATCTATTTATAATAATGAAAAGTTTAGAAAATATAAACATTTAGAGAATGAAGTTAATATGTTAATACTAGAGTTAAATAAAATATTTTTAAATCTTAGGAGTTTATTATGAGAATAATTAGTGGTAAATATAAGGGAAGAGTATTAAAGGGATATACTTTAAAAGGTACCAGACCTACAATGGATAGAGTTAAAGAGTCTTTATTTGCAAGTATTCAAGATTATTTAGATAATAGTGTTTGTCTTGATTTATTTGCAGGTAGTGGTAATCTGGGTATTGAAGCTTTGAGTATGGGATCTAGAGAAGTTGTTTTTGTAGATAAAGAGTATATGGCTTGTAAGACTATTAAAAGTAATTTAGATATGTTAGATAATAATTTAAATACTACTATTCTTACAATGGATTATTTAAAAGCGATAGAGAAACTTTATCCTAAGAAGTTTGATATTATATTTTTAGATCCTCCTTATAAGACTGATTATATAGAGAAGTCTTTAAAGAAAATAAGTGAGTTAAATCTAGTAAATGGGATAGTAGTTTTAGAAAGTGATAGTTTAGATAAATTAAATTTTAGTGATTATTATGATGAAATTAAGACTAAAAAGTATGGTGATAAATATATTAGAATATTAAAAAGGAAAGACTAGATGTCTTTCTTTATTTTGAAATAAAAGGTTGTTCCTTTGTTCTTAATTGACTTTACTCCATAATCATAGTTATGTAGTAGTAAAATATTTTTTACAATAGATAGTCCTAGTCCAGTACCATATACATATCTTTTATGATTTTTCTTACTACGATAATATCTATCAAATATATGGTCATATTCATTTTTTTCTATACCTTTACCACTATCTTTAACCATTACTTTATAATAGTCTTTATATTCTTTTATTTCAATAATAACTATTTTATTATCTCCTGTATAGTTTAGAGCATTGTTTAATAAGTTATATATTACTTGTTCTATTTTCTTTTGATCGGCATTAATTATTAGTTTATCTATATTTTTATGAATAAACTCTATTTTATAAGCATCTTTTTCTATATAAATATTATGGTGAGTTATTATTTTTTCAATTATTTTTATTAAATCAAATTCTTTTAATTCTAATTTTTCTAAGTCATTTTCTACTTTAGTTAGAGTTAATATATCATTAACAAGATTAGTTAGACGATCTGTTTCTTCAATAATTATATCTAAATTATTTATTGTTTTTTCTTTATTATTAATATTAATATCTTTAATTAATTCAGCATAGGCTTTAATCATTGTAAGAGGGGTCTTTAAATCATGTGAGATATTAGCCATTAAATCTTTTTGTAATTCTTCTGTTTTAGATAGTTCATTTTTCATATTATTTAAAGAATTAGTTAAATCTATAAGTTCTTTAATATCACTGTCAGTTTCAAATTTAGTATTCATTTTACCTTTAGATATTAACTTAGCAGCTTTAGATATTTTGGTAATAGGATTAGATAGTCTTTTAGAAATAAAATAGGCAATTACTATACTTAATAGTAGGACAACAATACTTACTATAACTAATTGTTCTTCTATAATACTAATAGTAGAATCTAAGGGTATTAGAGAAGTTGATATAAATATATAAAGATTATCACTTAATTTAGTAGCAGCCATTATGCTTTTTTCTTTAGTAAAAGTATTAACTAAGTTATAAGTTTTACTTTTGTTATTACTATTAATAAAATTTCTTTTAATAGCTTTACTTCTTAAATTACAGTTCTTGCCATAAGTAGAGTATAAGTTATCTCCATTATAATTAGTAAGTTCTATACAAACATTTTCTTTGTATGAGACTCTATCTAATTTGGTATATAGAGAAGTATCATTTTCTGTTATTAATATATCTTGGGCAAGATTTTTTATTGTTCTAGTTTTAGTCCATTCATAGTAAGTATTAATAAAAATAACTTGAAAGAAGAATAAAAATAGTAATATTACTAAAGAGAAAATAGCAAGATAGATAAATATTTTAGTAGATAGTTTATTTTTCATCATCAAATTTATATCCTATTCCTCTAACTGTAATAATTAAATCTCTATATTTACCTAAATTATTTCTTAACATTTTAATATGAGTATCTACTGTTCTATCATCACCATAAAAATCATATCCCCATATCTTATTAAGTAATTGTTCTCGAGATATAGCAAGTTTTTTATTGTGAATGAAATATTTTAATATTTCAAATTCTTTAGGAGTAACATTAACTTCTTTATTATCAATTTTAATAGTATGTTCTTTAAAATTAATAATTAAAGTATTATAAGTATAGATATCTACTTCTTGTTTAGTTCTTTTTATAATTGCTTTTATTCTAGCGATTAATTCACGAGGGGAAAATGGTTTGCATAGATAATCATCGATACCTTTATCAAATCCTTCTAACTTATCTATTTCATCATCTCGTGCTGATAATATTATAGTAGGTATTATTTTTTCTTTAGGTATATTATTTAGAAGTGTAAATCCATCCATTATAGGCATCATAATATCTAAGACCATTAAATCAAATTTTTCATTATTTAGTAATTCTAAAGCTTTAACTCCATTATCTGCTTCTATTACTTCGAAATTTTCATTTTTAGCATATTCTTTAATTACTTCTCTTATATTTTCTTCATCGTCTACTATTAAGATTTTATTCTTTTGCATAAGTGTCACCTCTTTTTTCTTATTATACCTTAAAATGGTAATAAGTAAAAGAAGAGGATTTGAAAAAAGTTTACTTCGCAAAAAGCAAATTTTTTCGATTTTGCGAAGTGACTTTATTTTTTTAAACTCATTTTAACTTGATATAAGTTATAGAAAGTCGTAAATATTACATTTAAACTTGTTGAGAAGATAAGTCCCCACATTCCTATTCTTAAGAGAGAAAAAATTAGTAGAGTTACAGTTCTAATAATAGTGCCTATAATTGTTGCTTTCAACCCTAATTTAGTTAGTCCCATTGCATCTAATGATGCTGCTAAAGGTGCTTGTATATACTGTAAAATGCAAATAGGAGCAAGAAATCTTATGTAAGATGCACCTTCAGTAGTGTTGTAAACTATTTGTAAAAAGAATTCTGGGAATAGGAAAAGAGCAAGTGAGGCGGGGACTCCTATTAAAAGAGAAATAAATATTCCTTGTTTTATTTTCTTTTTAGCATAACCATAATGCTTGTTACTTGTTGCTTTTGATATAATAGGTAGTAATGCTTGAGATATGGCAAGAGTAAAAAATGAAGGTAAAAGTAAAAGGGGCACAACAAATCCACTAATTATTCCATATTCTGTGACAATAAAATTAGAACTATATCCTATATAAGTTAGAGTACTTGTTAAAATAATAGGTTCTAAGAAATATCCAAATGATCCTATTAGGCGACTTGCAGTAGAGGGAATACTTATATTCATTGCTTCTTTTGCATAGTTTTTATTAAAAGCAATGTCTTTCTTTTTGATAGTTAGATTCTTTGGTAAGAAGAAAAATAATACTAAAATAGATGATAATTCACTTATAATATTAGAAAGTATGACAAAGGTAACCGCTACTTCTAAGCCTTTACTTATAAAGATTGGAACACCTATAATAATTAATATAAGTCTTATAATATCTTCTAAGACATTAGAGGTAACGTGTGGTAGCATTTGTTGTTTGCCAAAGAAATAACTTCTTAAAATACTTGATGTACTTGTTAAGGGTAAAACTACGCATATTGCAAGAATTGGTAAAAGAGCTCGTTCTTCGTGAAGAAAATTAATGGCAAGAGTTGGGGCAATTATAATAATAAAAGATATTATAAAAATATTTATAAATAAAGAAATAGGTAATAGAGAAAAAAGTAATCTTTTATTATTTTTAGAATCTTCTGCTATTAATTTAGATAGGGCAGTGGGGATACCAAATTGACATAGGCCTATTAAAAGAGAAAAAGTAGGTAATACTAGCATATATAGACCAATACCAACACTTCCCATTAGTCTACTCATAATAATTTTTATAATCATTCCTAAAGCTTTTGTTAGAAAGCCACCTATTATTAAAATAATTGTTGATTTGATAAATGTTTCCTTTTTCATACTATAATATATGCTTTGTAAATTAAAAAATATGTAAATATATGTTCGTAAAATTTTGTCAAAATGTGTTGTAAAATATTTGTAAAAATTTTTGTAAAATTTAGTGTAACTACTTTTTTAATATTAAAGACTATGCTAAACTTAATTTACAAGTGTAGTTGAGGTGATTAATATGGGTAATGATATATTAGAGTTTTTAGCGACAAGAGAGGTTATTATAGTTTTAGTTATATTAGGTATTATAATAGCTGCTTATGTTGTTTTATGGTTTATAGAATATATGAAGAAACATGAACAGAAAAAGAAACTTCAAAATAATACGATGGAATTAAATAAATTAGTAAGAGAAGTTCATGATGAATTAAAAAAAGAAGAGGAAAAAGTTGAAAAAGTTCCAGAGGTTAAAGAAGAGAAAGTTGTTAAAATAGAGGTTGAACCTTTTAAAGTAGAAGCACCTATTAAGGTAGAACCTACTATTGTTGAAGAACCTAAGAAAATAGAAGAGCCTGTAAATGAAATTGTTATAGGAAATGATACTGTTAGTTCTGTTGAAGTTAAACCTACTATTATAGATGTTAAAGAAGATAATGTTGTTAGTAATGATAGCTTAAAATTAAATGATAAATTTGAAGAAGCTGTAGAAATAGTTGAACCTAGTGTTATTACTCCAGTAGATGCACCTAAGAATGAAGAAGAAGTTATTAAATATAAAGATGAAGTATATACTAAGACAGAAGCTCAACAAGAGTTAGAGAGAATTACAGAAGAGTTAAGAAGGATAGAAAATGAAGAGAAAGAAGAGAATATAGAACTTACTAAGTATGAGAGTGAACAAGAAGAGAATGCTATTATTAGTTTAGATGAGTTAATTGCTAAAGGTAAGACTATTACTGAACAGAATGAGGTTACACAATATCAAGATGATGGTAATGAACCTATAAGTATTAGTGAATTAGAAGAAAGATATAAAAATAGTAAAGAAAATGTAGAAGTATTAGAAGCAGAAGAAGATAAACTTGAGAGTAATAATAAATTATCTATTGATGACTTCTTAAATTCTAAGTTAGGTAATAATAAGACTACTACAGTAGCTTATAGTCAAAGTAATAGTACTTATCATCCTAGTCCTATTATTAGTCCTATTTATGGGATAGAGGAGCCTGTAAAGAAGAATACTACTTTAGAGTTAGAGAATACTGCTAACTTACAGAAGTTTGATGATGAGATTAGAAAGACTAATGAATTCTTAAGTAAATTAAAAGAATTGCAAGAAAAATTAGATTAGAAAGAAGGTAAAATAATGAGAAGACTATGTATACAAAATGTTACCTGGGGGGGGGCAATTTACTAGTAAACTAAGTAATAAAATTACTTTCTTTCATAGTGGAAAAAGAATAGAGTAGGAGAATTCTATTCTTTTTTGCATTGTATGAAAGGAGTAAATTATGGAAGATAAAAAGAAGAAAATAACAGTAATAATTATAAGTGTATTAATAGTATTAATTCTATTGTTAGCATTAACTTATGCTTATTTTTCTACTCAGTTAAATGGTACTGATAATATAGTAAAAGTAGGAGAGTTAGAGTTAGTATTAGATGAAACAAGTGAAGGGATAAGTTTAGATAATGCAGTAGGTATAAGTGATAGTAAAGGAATGTCTTTAGATGGTTCAACTTTTGAGTTAATTAATAATGGAAGTAATGCAGTTGATTATACAATATATTTGGATGATAATACTATAGGAGAGACAGATACAAGAATAGATGATAAGTATTTAAAGTATAATCTAAATAAAAATGGTGCTGATAGTGGAGCGACATTGCTTACCAAGATAGGTTCTAATCCTAATAGAGTATTAGATAGTGGAACAATAGAAGGAAAGACTATCAATAAATATAAATTAAATCTATGGATAACAGATGAAGTAGATGGAAATTATAGTGGTCAAGTATTTAGTGGTAAGTTAAGAGTAGAAGTTAGTCAAGAAAGAGAGAAAGAAGTTGCAACAGTTTTACTTGATAACATTCCAAAAGAAAATCAATATAATGATGGAGAGGATACATTTATAACAGGAGAAGATCCAAATAATTATATCTGGTATAGTGGGAAGTTATGGAGAGCGGTATCAGTTAATAATGAAGAGAAAACAGTTAAGTTAGTTACTCAGTGGAATATAAGTGCAATTATATACAATCCCGAGAATCAAACTGCTTTTGAAGGTAGTTATATGGAAGATTGGTTAAATGATACAAGTGTAGATGGTTTCTTAGGTAATTTAAGAGATTATGAAAGTTTTTTGGTAACAGATAGTGTATGGGATGCTACAATGGATTCAACTGATTTAGGAAGCATAGAAAGACCTAATGGGGAGGCAACAGTAACAGTACCTGTAGGACTACTTAATGTGTATGAGTATCAAGAGAGTTTTAGAGGAACAACTTATAGTAATGGTTATTTAAATAATGGACTTTATTGGTGGACTTTAACACCATATAGTACGTCTAACGTGCGTTACGTCAGCATCAATGGTGGCGTGAACCGCGATAGGCCGTCTGGCGCGTACGGCGTCCGCCCGTCCATAAATCTAAAATCTAGCGTTCGCATCATAGATGGTGATGGAACATTAGATAATCCTTATCGCTTAAACGGAGATAATGATACAAAACTATCAGGTACACTTCTTTCGAGTAGATACAGTGGAGAATATATTCACTTTGGAACAGGAGAAAATAATTTGTATAGAATAGTAAGTCACGAAAATGGATTAGGAACAAAAATAGTCAGTGCCGAACCACTTAAAAATTCAGGAATTTTTAAAACAACTAATTTTGGAAATAATGATACATTTTCAAGTACAAGTACTATAGGTATATTTCTAAATGAGGAATATTTAATAAATTATGTAGGAAATAATTATAGTAATATGATTGAAGATAATACAACATGGTATATAGGAACAGTAGGAAATGGTATTAGTTATAAATTAGCAAAATATACAGATATTAATATGAGTAGTACAACTTCAATTACAGCAGATGTTAAAGTTGGATTACTAAGATTTGGTGAATTAATGTCAGGTCAGTTTAATCAGAATAATAATAACTCTAATTACTGGTTACTTACTATTAATAGTCCAACACACATATATTATAGTAATTCTAATGGTACAGCTGCTAGTAATGGATATCCTCTCTTTTATGGCATCAAACCTGCTTTTAATCTAAAATCTAACGTCATAATAACAGGTGGAGATGGTACTAAAAATAATCCATTTACCTTGGAATTACCCTAAAAATCCTTAATATATCAACAAATTTACGAAAATTCGTAAAAAAGTATTGATTATCCGTATATCCTATGCTACATTATTAGTGGGAGGGAAACTTATGGATAGAATTAAAGCTATGGAAGAAAGAAAAGCTAAAGTAGATGAGTTAGAAAGAGAGTTTGTTGAAGATTTTATTAAATTAAGAAAAGATAAACATTTAACACAAGAATCTCTT
This sequence comes from uncultured Bacilli bacterium, assembly GCA_944363685.1. Classification (GTDB taxonomy): domain Bacteria; phylum Bacillota_I; class Bacilli_A; order RF39; family UBA660; genus Onthousia. The sequence continues at coordinate 5,727 of CALVUV010000014.1, read as the reverse complement.
GCTAATAAATCTGGTGTTATTAGATTAACTATTACAAGAATAGAGAATTTTATTACTTCTCCACAAATTAATACTTTAATTAAAATATTAAAACCTATTGGTTATACTATTAAAATAGTTCCAATTAAAAAGAAGAAGTAGTTTTGAGATTAGAAAATTCTAATCTCTTTTATTTTTTTATAGATATTTTTTTAATAATACTTTATACTATTTTTTAGGAAGTGAAGACTATGAGAAATATATCTATTTTACCTGCAGATACTTATGTTGTTGTTAATAAAACCGTTATTAGAGAAGATGATAGACGACTTTTGACTATGCTTTATCAACCTATTATTGGTTATACTGCTGTTAGTCTTTACTTTACTTTAATAGATGATTTGGATGAATTAAAAAGAATTAGTAATGACCTTAATCATCATCATTTGATGAGTATTATGCAACTACGTTTAGAAGATATTATGATTGCAAGAGAGAAGTTAGAAGCGGTAGGACTTTTAAAAACTTACTTAAAAAAGGGTAATGTTAATAATTATGTTTATCTTTTATATTCTCCTATTAGTGCTAATGAATTCTTTAATCACCCAATACTTAATATAGTCTTATATAATAATATTGGTAAAAAAGAATATTTAAAAAGACAAGAGATGTTTAAAGTACCTAGAGTTAGATTGACTGATTATGAAGATGTTTCTCGTAAATTTAATGAGGTGTTTAAGAGTAGTACTTTGAAACCTTTTGAAGTTATTGAAGATATAGAGAAACGTGAAGAAGGTACAATTATACTTGATGATATGATAGACTTTAATCTTTTAATAGCATCTATTCCAAATGGTCTTGTTAGTAATAGATGTTTTAATGAGGATGCTAAGAAGCTTATTAATAATCTTTCTTTAGTTTATAATATAGATACTGAAAGAATGAGTGGACTTGTTAGGGCTTCTTTGAATGAGAAGGGTCTTATTGATAAAACTTTACTTAGAAAGAATTGTCGTAATTATTATTCTTTTGAAAATGTAGGTAATCTTCCTACATTAGTTTATCAAACACAACCTGATTATTTAAAGAAACCTGTTGGTGATAATTCTAAATGGGCTAAGATGGTTTATACTTTTGAAAATACTAGTCCTTATGATTATTTGAGAAGTAAATATAAGGGAGCGGAACCTACTAAGAGAGATTTACAATTAATAGAAGAGTTAATGATAGATCAAAAACTTAGTGCAGGGGTTGTTAATGTACTTATTTCTTATGCTTTGAAAGTTAATAATCAAAAGTTAAATCGTAATTACTTAGAGACAATTGCAGGACAATGGAAACGTCTTAATATAGAAACAGTTGAAGAAGCGATGAAATTAACTGAAAAGGAATATAAAAAGATGAAGAAAATTGCTAATACAACTATTAAGAGTAAAACTACAGTTAAGAAGAATACTAAAGAAGAGATATTGCCTGATTGGTTTGATAAAGAAGTTGATGCTAGTAGTGTTAATGAAGAAGAGAAGAACGAGTTAGATAAACTAATAGATAGTCTTGTATAATTTGTTAATTTGTGGTATAATATGCGCTAATTAGGGGGTTATGATATGAATAATTTATTAGTTAGGAAATATGTTATTGATATAGTGTTTATTATTGTTGTTGTGGCTTTGTTAACTTGGTTTTGGTTTGGTCCTTATAAAGATAAAGTAAGGATAAGAGAGTCTTTACAAGCTTATAATGTAGATTTTAATGATAGTATTAGTTATAGTGGTTTTGATTCTTTTAGTCTTGATAGTAATAAAGTAACTAAAGAATTTAGTGTTACTAATAATGGAGATGAAGATATTAGTTATGTTGTTAGTTTTGATAATTTAACTAATGAGAAGAATAACTTTGTAAATTATATTTTAACTGATAGTGAAGGTAATGTTATTGAAAGAAATTTATCTTTAGATGGGTATATTTTAGAGAATAATATTAGTCCTTTAGAAACTAAAAATTATAAAATTACTTTATGGTATAATGATGTAAATACTATAGATGGTAATTTAGAGATTCTTTTAAATCCAAGTATGGCTTAACAAATAAAAAAAGATATGTTAGAATAAATATATCTTTAAATGTCTTCATAGTTCAACGGATAGAACAAGGCCCTCCTAAGGCTTAGATGAAGGTTCGATTCCTTCTGAGGACACCATAATATGTTATAGACTCTCAGTTGAGAGTTTTTTTAGGTAAAAGTAATAAAAAAAGTATTTACTTGTTTATAATATATAATAGGAGGTACTTTTTAATGATTAAAGAAATGCTAGCATATTTATATAAGTTATGGTATTCTTTATTTAGAAAATTCTTTATAAAGGAGGGTGGAAATATGTCAAAAATTAATTATAAAATGGAAGAATTAGCAAATGATATATTAGTTAAGAATGATGCATTTAAACTGCCAGTGGATTTAATATCTATAGCTAACAATAATGATATAGATGTATATAAACAAAAATTGCCAGATGGTATTTCTGGTGCTATAAGATATAATAAAGATATTAATAGATTTCAAATTTTATTAGAAAAGGATGAATCATTGACTAGACAAAGGTTTACCTTAGCACATGAATTAGCACATTTCTTTTTAGAAAGAGAAAAATTATTAATGCAAGAAGAGGTTCATTTTGATACAAAATTTAGACGTTATCATAATGATGAAGAAAATGAAGCTGATTATTTGGCTGGAGCTTTACTGATGGATAAAAAAATGCTATCTATTTTGTATAGAATTAATTCATCTATATCAGTATTAGCTAAGACTTTTAATGTTTCTGAATCTTCTATGACTGTTAGATTGATGATCTTGGGGTTAATAAAATGAATGATGAAAAGAAATTTGATAAGAATGTATCTGATGATTATATATTTTATTTTAATGATTATGATTATTCTGATGATACTAATGAATTGATTAAAAAAATTAATGATGAGAAATCTATTAAAAAGTTGACAGACATATTTGATTCCTTAAAAAATGGAGAGAAATTAAAAGATGAAAAAGTTAAGACTGAGTCATTGAATGAAGCGAAAGAAAGACTAGTTTTAGATAGTGAAGTTATTCATACCTTTACTAAAGGTATAGAAAGTGATCAGAAAATAAAAAGAATATATGCTTTTATTTTATTAGGTGTATTTATTGCTCAAGTTGTAGCTTTTAATGTGTTTTTTATTTTAGTAGGAATGAATATACTTAATTTTGATAATTCAACTTTAAATATTTATATTGTAGGAGCTTTTTTAGAAATAATATTTTTAATTAAAATTATTGTTAGTTATTTATTTAAAGATAATATTACAATACCTTTAAGTAATGTTTTAGAGAAAAATAAACCAAACAAATAATATGAATCAATCTGTTTAGATTTCTTTATTTGTGTGGTTTTTTTGTGGTAAACCTTAATTGTTTTTAACTGTTATTAACTATTGATGTCTCTCAAACATAAGAAAAACAACCATTTCTGGTTGCTTGAAAAATCATTCTGGTGACCAGTACGGAATTCGAATCCGTGAATGCTACCGTGAAAGGGTAGTGTGTTAAGCCGCTTCACCAACTGGCCATATAAAAAAATAAATGGCGCCTCAACTAGGACTTGAACCTAGGACCCCTTGATTAACAGTCAAGTGCTCTAACCAACTGAGCTATTGAGGCGTACTATAATTAATGGTGGGCCTGACAGGGCTTGAACCTGTGACCTCAGGTTTATCAAACCTGCGCTCTAACCAACTGAGCTACAGGCCCATTATTTGGAACACATTTACATTTTACACTAAACTTAAAATAAATGCAAGTGTTTTTTGCTTTTTTGTTTAAGCAATAATAGAATAGCAAATAACTTTTATTAAATCAAGTCTTTTTTTAAAAAATTTCATATAAATTTCACAAATACTAGATAAATTACTATTTAGGAGGAGAAGAAATGAAAAAAATAAGACAGTTTTTTAAAAAACATTGGAAGAAGTTTTTGCTAGTTATCATTATTATAGCCATAATTGCAGGAATTATTTATCTAAGTTTTAGAGCATATGATAGATATCGTGAAAATCTATTAACAGATCCAGCTTGGATAAGAGAGAATGTTAATTTTGTAGAGAATGATGAAGGAGTATATGAAGTAGAAAAAGATGAAGAGATATCTATTTTTAGTGAAGATTATCAAAATATAATTGAAGAAAAAATAGAAGAATTAAAAGATAAAGCTGATTATACTTTAGAAAACCCTTTATTAATTCATAATCCATATGGTACTGGTAGTTTATCTTACTACTTATATTATACTGATAGTGATGAAGATTTAGATTATAAAATTACAACAGAAGGATATAGTGATTTTGAACAAGAAATATCTCATAAAGATAGTAATGAATATCAATTAGTTGGATTTGTTCCAGGAGAGAGTAATACTTTAACACTTACAAGTGGAGATGAAGAATATGAGTTTACTATTACAACTCCTGAATCTGAGGCAGATATTGATACACAGGTAGAAGTAGTAGAGGGAGATAGTGAAGAAGAGTTAACAGATGGTCTTTATGCTCTTTTAGGACATGATAAAAACTATAATTCTAATATTTATCTATATGATAATAATGGAATACTAAGAGAAGAGTTTGTTCTAGATAGTTATAGAGCAGATCGTATTATCTTTGATGATGATTATATGTACTATGCTTATAATAAAAAAGGTATAGTTAAAGTAAATGATTTAGGTAAAATAGAAGAGTTCTATGATTTAGGAAAATATTCAATGCATCATGATATGGTTTATGATGAAGATAATAATCGTTTTGTAATATTAGTTAATGAAGATGGTACTGATACTATTGAAGACGTTATAATTATAGTAGATTTAGATACTAAAAAGATAGAAAAAAAAGTTGATATGAAAGACTTACTACCAGAATTTTACTTAAATGCTGTTAAACCAGAAGGTAAAAATACTTATGGTGGATATGAACTTGATTGGATTCATTTAAATAGTTTATCTTTAATAGGAGATGATATTGTCTTAAGTTCAAGAGAGTTGAGTACTATAATCTATATTAGTGATGCTTATACTGAACCTAGTGTTAAATACTTATTAACAGATGAATCTGTTACAGAAGATACATCATATGGAGATTTACTATATGAAAAAGTGGGTGACTTTGTTTCTCAAGCAGGACAACATAGTATTACTTATTACACAGATGAGACTCTTGAAGATGGAGAGTATTACTTATATATGTTTAATAACAATTATCAAGGTGCTAGAACAAGACCTAACTTTGACTGGTCAAATTATCCTGGTACTGGTACTTATAATGAGGGAGAAACATCATACTTCTATCAATATAAAGTTAATGAAAATGATAAGACTTATGAATTAGTTAAGAGTTTTGAAATACCTTACTCAAGTATTGTAAGTGATGTTGAAATACTTGATGGAGGTAATGTCGTTGTCGGAAGTGGTAAAGATAACTCTTATGGTGAATATGATAATGATGGTAATTTAATTAGACAATTTAATTACAACTCTAAGAAATATGCTTATCGTGTCTTTAAATATGAATTTAATAACTTATTTGATTAAAGTCTAGTGATAGACTTTTTTCTTTTTTTATGTTATAATATGACTACATTGATAGTGTGAAAAGTTTTATGGAAAACTAGACATACTAGATGAAAATGATATTGAGATGAAAATATTAATTCAAAAC
>CALVUV010000013.1 GCA_944363685.1 uncultured Bacilli bacterium | reverse complement strand
ATTCCATATTAGCAGTCTGGACTAATTTAAAACCGTTTACAAAGTCTCTACTATCATCAATAATATCAAAAGATATATCGGGTCTAGAATAATAAGGCAAAAGAACATTTACCCGAACTTCCTTATCTGTTCCTTCATTTAAAATATATGCATATCTTTCAGTTTCCTTATCAACAAAAGAGTATACACTACCCTTAATGCTTATTATTTCTTTAGGTAAGTCACTCACAATAATTCCTTCTTTCATATTTTCTTATTCTACAAATGAATTGGATTAAAGTCAACATCTAAATTAACTTTATTTATAGAAGCATAATAATCAACTAATTTTTCTAAGACCTCATGAATATTATCTTGATACTGATATTTTAATATTAATTGATAGTAATAGATATTTTGCTTTTTAAAAATAGATGCAGGACTAGGTCCTAAGATAATAGTTTTATCTAAATATTTGTGACATACTTTCTCACATTTTTTCGCTTCTATTAGAGCAGTATTACTGTCTTTACTAGAGATGTTTAAAAAGACAAGATAATAGTAAGGAGGATATTTCATTAATTTTCTATTTTTCATCTCTTCTTTATAAAAAGCTACATAATCATTATCTTTAGCATTATTAATAGCATAATTATCAGGGTTAAAGGTCTGGAAAACAACAATACCCTCTTTATCACTTCTACCTGCTCTACCTGCTACTTGGCTTAAAAGATCAAATGTTTTCTCACTACTTCTAAAGTCAGGAAGCATTAGTGAAGTATCAGCATTTATTACTCCAACTAAAGTAACATTAGGAAAGTCTAGTCCTTTGGCAACCATCTGAGTACCAAGTAGAATATCTGCTTCTCCCTCACTAAAAGTATCAACTATTTTTTTATGAGCACCTTTCTTACTAGTTGTATCAACATCCATTCTAAGGACCCTTGCAGTAGGAAAAATATCTTTTAATTCTTCTTCTATTTTTTCAGTTCCTACACCTAAATCTTTTAATGATTTTTCATGACATTTTGGACATGTAACCTCATATTTAGTAGCATAGCCACAATAATGGCACCTTAAGATATTGCTACTTTTATGATAAGTTAAGGTTATATCACAGTTTGGACATTTAACAGATTCACCACAGTTAGAACAAGTAACAAAAGATGAATAACCTCTTCTATTTAATAAAAGTATTACTTGTTCTTTTTTTTCTATAGTCTTATTTATTTTATCTATTAATGGTAACGAAAAATGTCCTTTAGCTTTACCTACTTCTTTATTCATATCAATTAACTCTACTTTAGGTAATTCTTTACCATTAACGCGTTTTTCTAATGTTACTAGATTAAAAACTTTTTTTAATCCTCTAGCATATTCTTCTAACATAGGTGTTGCACTACCAAGTACTACTTTAGCATTATTATCTTTTGCACGTTTAATAGCAATATCTTTAGCATTATATCTAGGATTATTATCCTGTTTATAAGAATCACTATGACATTCATCTATAATAATAAGACCAAGATTTTTAAGGGGAGCGAAAACTGCACTTCTAGCACCTATTACAATATCTACTTCGTTCTTTACAATTCTTCTATACTCATCATATTTTTCTCCATCTGATAAGGCACTATGTAAAAGGGCAATATTATTTCCAAATCTTTCTTCAAAACGTTTAATTAACTGAGGAGTTAAAGATATCTCTGGTACTAAAACAATACTTTTTAATCCTTTTTCTAAATACTTATCAATAAGTTCCATATATACTTCAGTCTTACCACTACCAGTAACTCCATATAGTAAAGAAACTGTATTTTTTGTATTTAAAATGTTATTAACGGCCATTTCTTGTAATGAAGTTAATTTTTTTATTTTCTTATCACTTTCTTCATAGCCTAATCTATAAACTTCTTCTTCCCTAACTTTTAAAACATTATTTTTAACTAAAGTGTTAAGAATAGATATAGAGACATCTTTTAACTCATCACGATTTAATTTTTCTTTACCTTTAAATAAGTCTACAACTTCTCTTTGTTTATCAGTTAATTTCTTATTAAAATCATTTAAATAATAGACTTTTCTATATTTTTTATTAACATTACCTTTAATACTAGCTTTATAACCTTTTGGAAGCATTACTTGATAACAACTTATTAGAGAAGCTAGAGTTGTTTTATGTAAATATTCTCCTAGATCTAATAATTCTTTAGTAAGTATTACTTCTTCATCTAAAACTTCTTCTATTTCTTTTAAGTTATTTACATCACTTTCTTTATCTTTTTCTAAAATAAAACCTACTAAAATTCTATTACCAAAAGGAACTTTTACTCTTTTACCTATTTCTATTTTATCTTCTAAACTTTTAGGTACTAGATAATCAAAAACTCTATCAACACTTTTATTAGTTATCTCTACTAAAACACCTACTATCAAGTTATCACCTCCTAAAACTTTAGTTCGTAAAATATTTTAAAGAAAAAGGCTTATATAAAGAAAGCCATATAGATTAAAAATCCTAAATAGATTGCACTAACAATAAGTCCATTAATTTTTTCAAAGTTACTACTTTTATATTTAACTCCTACACCTATCATTATTAAAGCTCCACCAATTAATCCACCTATATGAGCGGCATTATCAATTCCTGGTACCATAAAGCCTAATAAAAGGTTTATAACTATTAAAGGAATTATTTGACTTTTAATAACGGTACCTAGGTAAACTCTATAATGATATCCAAAGTATAGTAAAGCTCCAAGTAAACCAAATATTGCACCACTCGCACCTACACTAACAGCATCAGGTGTAACAATTACAGATAATAATGATCCTGTTATAGCACTAAATAGGTAAACTACTAAATATCTCCATCTACCTATAAAACTTTCAAGTTGCATACCAATAATCCATAGAGCATACATATTGAAAATAAGATGGGCAATGTTAGCATGTAGAAATGCTGCTGTTAATAATCTATAATACTCTCCCATTTTAACAAAAGGTCCATATGAAGCGAATAGATTATATACTTGTTCAGCATTTCCATAAAACATAGGAAATAAAAAGATAAATAAGTTAATAATAATCAAGGCATAAGTAACAACAGGTTTCTTAGGAGAAAATACATCAGCAACTTTCTCTTGATCTTTTTTATTATGATCATTTATATCATTAGTAACTTTAACAAATAATTCTATTCCTTCTTCACTAAATTTAAGTTTACGTGATAAATCAGGGAAAACTGATTTTAATAATTTATTTTTCTTAACATCTGCATCTTCATGTACTTCAACAGCAGTTATATTGTCTGTTTTAAATTCATCTAAATCTACACTACCACCAAGATCTAAAAAGATACTTAGAGTATTTAATTTAAATGATAAAGTCTTTTTCTTTATTTTTCTTAAGATTCTATTAGTCTTAAAAACATCAAATTTATATTGTTCATTATTATGAATATATTTCATTACTAATCTAACTACTTTATAATCTTCATCTAAATTTTCAAGCCATATTTCATCATCAGCACCTTGTAATATTATAGGAGTATATCCTTTTTCAGTAATAAAATAATGAAGAAGTTTCATAGCTAGAGTATTTTTCTCATCCATATTTATAATATGTTCTTCCATAGGAATCTCCTCCGATATATATTTTAACATATTTTCTATGAGAAATAAACATTTTAAAAGAACAAATCATTACCCTGCAAAAAATGTCAGAAATAAATTTGCATAAATCTAACATTTATGATATTATAAATATGTAAAAGAAATTTACATAAACTAAAAAAGAGGAACATTTGATTTCCGAGCGAATGTCTCCTCCATAAGTTTTGAACTTGACACTCTTCTCAAATGTTGATTAGAGTGTCGCTATTTATATTTTAATTGCAAGTATTAATAAAGCAAGACTAATTAGAAGAATTGAAAGTTGTTTTTATGTTTTTATAATAAATGTTTTTTATTTCATTTTCTTCTACCTCCTTTCTGGAGGTACGACACTCATCTCAAATGTTCCTGTCTAATAGTATCATATTAGAAATTTAATATCAATTAAACATTGATATTTTTTGTTGGTAATTTTTACCATATATTATTAATTATTAATTTTTTCTTCATAGTTCCAAATACCTAACTTTCCTTTAGCAAAGATAGGTTTTTCTAAGACTTCAATATCTTCTAAGACCCAAGCATATCTACCATATCTATAATCACCACAAATTAATTCTAATTTATCTTTATTTATTTTATCTAAAAATTCTTCATCCATATAGACACAGTCTACTAACTTACATTTACAAATGATATAACCGAAGTTTAACTCACTATCTTTTACAAGAGTCATTAACTCTTTATTATTTTTCCATTCTTTAGGTATCTTAGTAGAACTAGCATGAATATATAGTTCTCCCCTATAATTAGTTTTAAAGCTTCTTGTTTCAATTTTCTTTTTGCCTAGTTTTATTAATGTTGCATATGGTTCTATTAAACTAAGTACTTTCACTTTATCACCCTATTATACTCAAAATAACGTTCTAAATATTTTCTAACCCCATCTTCATCATTAGTAGCAGTTCTATCATCACAAACCACTTTAACTGCTTCCAAAGCATTTCCCATCGCTACACTTAAACCACAATTAGCAAGCATATCAAGGTCATTTAATCCATCACCAAAACATATAATATCATCATTTTCTATTTCTTTAGAATTAGCAATTTTTACAATAGCATTATATTTATTAGTACCATCATTACCTATTCTAAGCCATTTTCTCTCACCAAAAGAATCTTGCATAATAGTAGCAGTCACACCATCTATTTTTTCATTAAAAAGTCTAATCATATCATCATTCATTTCTTTATATTTTAATTCCATAGTTATATCAACAATATCATCTTTTTTTACTTCTTCTAACTCTTCTTCACTCTTAATCATCTCTGTTTCAATATTTTCTATCGGAACAGGAGAATATCTCTTATAATGAGATACATTACTTAAAGCGATATATTTAGCGATATCTTCATCATATAAAGAACATATCTTTCTTACAGCATTTTTATCCATAATACTAGCGTCAATTATTTCTCCAGTGTCAAAATTATATATTAATGAACCATTATTAGTAATTATATAATTAGCAAAAGATGTTCCTTCAATAGGTATTTTAGCAGCTCTTAAAGGTCTTCCTGTGGCAAGAACTATAGTATGTCCTTCTTCCTTTAAATTAGTTAAATATTCTTTTGTTTCTTCACTACAAGTTCCATCACTTCGTAAAAGTGTTCCATCCATATCCATTACAATCATTTTATTCATAAATTTTATTCTCCTTACTACTTAGATATTTTTCTAAAAATTTAATGATACCATCATTATCATTAGTATCTGTAACATATTTACAAACATTTTTTACTTCTTCTAAAGCATTACCCATTGCAACACTAACTCCACAATATTTAAGCATATCTATATCATTTAAGCCATCTCCAAAACATATAATGTCTTTTTTGTCTAAATTTTCTAGCATTGCTACTTTACTTATAGCATTAGACTTATTATTTCCTTTAGGAACTACTTCAATTCTTTTATCATTACCAAAGGAATCTTGCATAATAATAAAGTCTAAATTTTTAAATTGATTTTTAAGATTATCTAAAATTGAATCAAGATAACTATTTTGTTTTAAAAATATACATAAATTAATTACTTCGTTAGAAATTTCATTTATCTCATTGAAATCTTTAATTGTATGAATAAACTTACTTTCTAGACTACTAGTTGTTGTGAAACGATTATATTTATTAATAGTAACAAGTGATATATGTCTCATTGTTTTTTCATCAAATAAAGAAACTATTTTATCAACATCTTCTTTTTTAATATACTTTTTTGAAATATATTCTTTTGTTGAAACATTATATATTACACTTCCAGTATTACTAATAATATAATCAACAAAAAAGGCATTATCAGATGATATTACCGCATCTTTTAAACATCTTCCTGTTGCAAGAACTATAGTATATCCTTCTTCCTTTAATTTAATTAGATACTCTTTTGTTTCTTCACTACAAGTTCCATCAGAGTGTAAAAGTGTTCCATCCATATCCATTACAATCATTTTATTCATAATGAGATCCTCCTATTTAATTATACCTCCGTGGCATTTTAATTCATAGATTAATTTATCACCTTTACATATTTTTTCAATACCTACAAAGTTTTCCATATCTCCATCTACATTAAAGGTATAAAGGTAATCATCATTTACAAATTCTTTAGGACCTCTAACCGGAACAACACTCCTATCTTCTCCTACTTTCATAAGAGCTACTCTTAATACTTTGTCCATCATTTCTTCAGTTAGGCTATCATCTATTGTAACTCCATAATAATTCATACCCCAAAGAATATTATCATTATAATAAACTACTTCTTCACCCATAAACTTAACTCCACCAAAATAGGCATCATGATAAGTAAAGTCGCCATCTGTAAACTCATAATCTTTTGAGTTTAATCTACTAGGTAAAACTTTAGGAGCATCACTATTAGCATAAGTACCTTTCTTAGCTTTCACTAAAAACTCTAAGAATTCTTTACTATTTATACTCATCTTCTTCACTCTCCAAACTCTTTAAATAATCTAAAAACTCTTTAGGAGGAACTTGTTCAAAATATAACTCTTTACCTGTAATAGGATGTATAAATCTAATACTTTTAGAGTGTAACATTTGTCCAAACTCTGTAACATTTTTATGATTGCCATATAAAGGATCATTAGTGACTGGATGTTTTATATAGTCAAGATGTACTCTTATTTGATGAGTTCTACCTGTTTCTAAGATACATTCTATTAAGGTATTGTTTTTAAATCTCTTTAATACTCTAAAGTTAGTTATTGCCTCTTTACTATTATGAGATGTAACGGCCATTTTTTGTCTATTAACTTCATCTCTTCCAATTGGTGCATCAATTGTACCAGTTTCGTGTAAGATAAGGCCATCAACGATAGCAAGATAGCATCTTTCTATCTTTTTATTTTTAATCATATCACTTAGAAGTTCCATAGTTTTAATATCTTTGGCAACTACCATTAAACCACTAGTATCTTTATCAAGTCGATGAACAATACCTGGTCTAAAAGTTCCATCACTACTTACTTTAGAGTGATATAATAAAGCATTAACTAAAGTATCAGTAATATGACCTGGAGCAGGATGAACTACAAGACCACTCCCTTTATTAATAATCATTAAGTACTCATCTTCATAAACAATATCAAGAGGAATATTAGTAGGCTCAAGATTATCAAAATTTATCTCTTCTTCAACACTAACTTCAATAATATCTCCTAGTTTTACTTTATAACTAGCATTTTTCTCTTTACCATTAACAAGCACTTTATTATCATCAATTAATTTAGATACTCTACTCCTAGACAAATCACTGTTATTTGCAATATAACTATCTAGTCTAGTTCCTTCACTATTTACTTCTAACTTCATTTTTCTTACCTCTTTCATTTAATATTTCTTTAATAATAACTATAATTATTCCTACTACTATTAATATATCTGCAAAGTTAAAGATGGGAAAGTTTAAATTAAGTATTTTAAATGCTAAGTAATCTATAATATAACCATCTATTAATCTATCAATAAAATTACCTAATAATCCTGCTAAAACTAAGGAATAACCTATAGAAAGAATTTTATCACTTAAATTATTCTTTAACTCATATAGAATAAAGAATAAACATATTATAGAAATAATTATTAATAAATAGGTTTTACTAGCAAATAAAGAAAAGGCGGCTCCATCATTCAAAACATATTTTAAGGAAAAGAAATCAGGAAGTACTGTAATACTAGTTAAATTAGTTGAAACTAAATACTTTAATAATAAATCTATTCCTAATAAAACACTAACTAATATAATAACAAATATAATTCTACTCTTCTTCATCATTTCTCCTTACATATTCTATGTTTTTAACTATTAATTGTAACTCATCAAATCTTTTTTCTACTGTTCCTGTTAATTTACATATATCACCTTTACTAATATTCATATTAGATTTATATACTCTAGGAAAGAAGATAAAATCCATTGAACCTGTCTCATCACTAGCGGTTATAAAGGCCATATCTTCATTCTTTTTAGTTTTAATCGCTTTAACTTTATCAACCATTACTAAAGCACTAGTTATTCTATTAAAATACTTATTTAAATCTATAATCTTAATAGTATCTTGATATTTATTTCTATAAGTAGTTACAGGGTGATTACTAATATAAAAGCCAAAACACTCTAATTCTTGTTCAAGTAAAATAGATTCACTAAATTCTTCTGTCTTAACAAGTTCTGGTTTTAATACTAAGCTCTCATCTAAATCTATAGTTAACTCTCCATAATTATATAAACTATCTAAATTAGTAATTAAAGTCTTTTTATTATAGCCAAAAGAATTAAAAGATGAAGAAATTATTAAAGTCTCTAATTGCTTCTTAGTAACTTTAGATCTAACTAATCTTGAAAAGGCATCGTATATATTAATAAATTCTTCATCACTTCTTGCTTTTAAGATATTACTAGAAACACTAATTCCTACTCCTTTAATTGTTGAAAATGGAAAGATAATGTTATTATTAGAAACAACAAATTTATCAGTACTTAGATTAATATCAGGTTTTAATACTGTTATGCTATGACTTCTAATTTCATTTAAGTATTCTTTTAATTTTGATGATGAAGAAATAACATTACTAAGTAAGTTAGCATAGAATTCTAACTTATAATGCACTTTTAGATAAGCCATTTTATAAGCGACTAGAGAATATGCTACGGCATGAGATTTATTAAATCCATAACCTGCAAATTTAAGAATACTTGCAAATAGAGTTTTAGAAGTTTCTAGATTATGTCCTAATTTAGTAGATTTCTCTATAAATTTAGTCTCTTCATTCTTTAAAACTTCTACTTTTTTCTTACTAATCGCTCTTCTTAAGATATCTGCTTCTCCTAATGTGTATCCTGCATAAGCACTTGCTACTAGCATTATTTGTTCTTGATAAATCATAATACCATATGTTTCTTTTAATATAGGCTCTAAGACTTTATCTTGATAAATTACTTTCTCTTTTCCTTCTTTTCTTGCAATATATAAATCAATATTTTCTGCAGGTCCAGGTCTAAATAAAGCGATCGCTGCAACTAAATCATTAAAGTTAGTTGGTTTAAGTTTTCTTAAGAAGTTTCTCATCCCGCTAGATTCAAATTGAAAGATACCACTAGTATCACCTCTTGCAAAAAGATTATAAACATCATTATCATCTAGAGGGATATTATTAAAATCTATTTTAATATTTTTATTTTTTAAAATCATATCCATTACATTCATAATAATAGTAAGATTTCTAATACCAAGAAAGTCCATTTTTAAAAGTCCTAACTCTTCTAGATAGTTCATAGAATATCCTGTTAAGTACATATCATCACTCTTAGTTAAAGGAATTACTTCATCTAGATCTTTTTTACACATAACAATACCAGCGGCATGAGTTCCAATTTGTCTTGGAAAGCCTTCTAATTTAGAAGCGATTAAATACACTTTCTTTAGTGAGTCATCACTTAATATATATTCTTTAAAGTTTATATTTTCATTATAAAATTCATTTAATTTCTTATGAGACATTCCTGGTAAAAAACTAGTTAGTTTATCTATTTTATATAGAGGAATACTTAAAACTCTTCCTACGTCTCTTAATACTTGTTTCGCTGCTAATGTTCCAAAAGTAACAATACCTGCTACTTTTTTTTCACCGTATTTATTAGTAACATAGTTAATAATATCATTACGATAAATATCTGGTATATCAGTATCTATATCAGGCATTGTTTTACGTTCGGGATTTAGGAATCTTTCAAATAGAAGATTATAGGAAATAGGATCTATTTCTGTAATACCTAGAGAATAGGCCACTAAAGAGCCAGCTGCACTACCCCTACCAGGACCAACTAATATTCCTTTTTTCTTAGCATAACGAATAAAATCATAGACAACTAGAAAGTAGTTAGCAAAACCTAATTTATTAATAACATCTAACTCATACATAAGTCTATCTTTATATACCTTAGATATATTACCATTTAACCTTTTATTAAGTCCTGCTTTAGATAAAGCGGTTAGATATTCAAAACTAGATAGATTATTAGGACAATCATATAAAGGAAGTAATAATTCTCTTTGAGGTAGTTCTAAATTACAATCATTAACTATCTTTATAGTATTTATTAGTCCTATATTATCATAAGTATTAATTATATCACTAGTATTTAATTCTTTATTATCTACATCATAAGTAATATTATCATTAATAGTTTTACCATCATTAATTAAATATAAGTATTTTAAATAATCACTATCTTTTTTTTCTTTATATAAAGAAGGTTTTAAATAAACAATATCCTTAGTAATAACTAAAGCTTCCCCTTCTTCTAATTTATTACTAAAGCCAAGATACATGTATTTAATATCATCTTTATATTCTCTATAAAACTCTTTTGATGAAAATGGTATTAAAAAGTATAAATCATCTTTTTGTTCTAATAAATTATCAATATTAAGACTACCATCATTTTGATAAGTACATATCTTAATCATATTTAAATAACCATTATAATTTCTAGCATAGATTAATACTTTATAATTATTTAGAGTAACTTCAAGACCGATAACTGGTTTTAAATTATTAGATTCACATTTTTTAATAAATTCCATTACTCCATACATATTATTATCACAGATTACAGCATTATCTTTTTTCATTGCTAGATTATAATTAATTATATCATCTATAGATAAGAGACTAGAAAGAAGAGAGTAATAACTTTTAACATAAAGCAAATTATACATAGAATCAGGCTCCTTCAAAATTATTTTAACATAATATATATTTATTTTATAGCATACTAATGTACGAAGAGTCAATAATTTTAACTAATATATTTGACTTTCTTGAATAAATATGATAAAGTTATAAAGCGAAATGATTAACGAAGGAGGTATATTTATGGCAATAAAAGTAACAAGCAAAAAACCTTTAACTGGAAATAGTAGATCTCACGCTTTAAATGCTACTAAAAGACAACAAAAACCTAATTTACAAGTTATTAGACTTGAAGATGGTACAAGAATTAGAATGAGTGCTAGAGAAATAAGAAGTCTAAGAAAACAAGAAAAGAAAGCTGCATAATATATAACATAAAAAGAACCTTATCTAGAGGTTCTTTTTATGATGTTAAAATCTTGATTTGGTTCACCATAGTATCTGATTAACTTCTTTCTGATTATTTCATCAGAATCATTCTTTGGTGGTAACACTACATCAATGTCTCTATCATCATTATAATAGACAACTTCTGTTGTTGCTAATATAGGTATCCCACATCTAGCAGCTGCTAGTATTTGATGCGTGTTATTACATTTAAAATTCTTTATCAATAGTTTCTCCTTTCCTACTGCGTAATAGGTATACTACCACGAAAAAAGGAGCTTGTCAATTACTGCTCCAAATAATCAGGTCCTTTATGTGATTCATCTAAGGGTTCTTCCCTTAATAAATCATTAAAATTTTGTTGTCTTAGGGCTTCATATATAACTATCGCTACACTATTAGAAACATTTAAAGCCCTAACATTAGATGTCATTGGTATTCTAAGACAATGAGATAAATCGTTTTTTAGTATTTCTTTAGGAATACCAGTAGATTCCTTACCAAAGATAAAATATAAATCTAAATTCTCTTTATTACTATAATCAAAACTTGTATGAGGTATTCTACCATATCTAGTTAAATAATAGTATACTCCTTTATTTTTAGATGTAAAATCATCCCAATTTTCATATACCGTATAGTCAAGATATTCTATGTAATTAACAGCGCTTCTTTTTAAATGTGATTCATCCAAAGAAAAACCTAATGGTTTAATCAAATGTAATTTTGTATTAGTAGCAACACATGTTCTCATGATATTCCCAGTATTTTGAGGAATTTCTGGTTCATATAATACAATATGATTCATTACTCACCTAAATTAGCATTATTAGCATCTATAAAGTTAAGTGCTTCATCTTTAGTTAATAAAGCTCCATTAAGTCCATCTTCAATCGTTGTTACTCTACCATCTGTAAATTTAATTAAACAAGGAATTCTACTAACAGTAAAATTACTACCATCATACTTATCTAAAAGTTCTACTAAATAGCTAGTTTTATTATCTATATCTTCTAAATTTACATAAGTTAAATCTTGAAAGTCTCCACTTTCTAAAGATGATTTTATACTTTCTTCAAACGATCTACACTCATTATCACTAGCACTACACAAATACAAAATTGGTGATGGATTTTCCATTAAATAATGATCTACTTCATTAGGATTTATCTCTGAAATAACATTTTGTAATACTGGTATTTCTTCTTTGTATTCTACATAAGTATTATACCAACTAGCAAGATATATAACTAAAACTATTACTGCAATATATATAATTGCTAAAATAATATAATTTTGCTTTTGTTTTTTCTTACTTTTCATCAACATCACCTCTAACTTAACTTAATTTTAACACAAACTTATAAATTTGAAAACAGAAGTTTAATTTTTTTAGGCCAAAAAACTTATCAAAAGTAAAAGTTTACATAGACTATCATGAAGGAGGAGATAACTTTTGTATAATAGACCAATCTATTATAATAATAGAAATGGATTTATCCCTTTAATAATAGGTGGCGTGATAGGATATGGTATAGGTAGTAATAATAGACCTAATTTTTATCCGATGTATCCTATTCCTGTTTATCCAGTATATCCACCATATTATTTTTATAGAAGATAAGACACAAGTCTTATTTTTTATTTAAAAAGTCCTATGGACTTATTTTATTTCTGTTATTTCAACATCATAACTTCCATTAGGACTTTCAACGGTAATAATATCTCCTACTTTATGATCAAGTAGAGCTTTAGCGATAGGACTTTCATTAGAAATTCTTCCTTCAAAAGGATCTGCTTCTTGACTACCTACTATTTGGTATTCATCAGTATCATCTTCATCATCTACATATTTAATAGAAACTGTACTACCAAGCCCTACTACATCTTTTGGTATATCTTTAATAATTTCTACATTTTCAAGCATTTTTTCAATTGTTTTAATTCTACCTTCGATTTGTGCCTGTTCATTTTTAGCAGCATCATAGTCAGCATTTTCAGATAAATCTCCTAAACTACGAGCTTCTTTAATTGCTTGGATATTAGCAGGTCTTTTTTCATTTATTAATTCACTTAATTCATTTTTCAAATCATTAAGTCCTTCTTCTGTTAAATAAACTGTTTTTTTGTTTCCCATTGTAATCACCTCAAAAATTAATATAAACTAGCTAGGCTCCCCTAACCATAATACGAGTTAAATTTTAGCATAAATTTAGTAAAATAGCAAGTATTTTTTTAAGAAATTACTACTAGATATAGTATGCTATACACTTTAAAATGATACTAAGAATTAACAATCCACTCTATTATTAACTTTTTTATAGCAAAGTACTCGCACTTTTCATATTGCATATTACAAATACAATATTTCTTATTAGCAATATGAGAACAAAACATACATTCATCTAAATTAAAACAGTCTTGAATAAATAAGGAATTACTTATTTTATTAGAACAAATAACACTATAACAGTTACTACAATTATTAGAATCATCCACCCTAATAGAAAAAGTACAGTTACCACTACGTTGTGATGCCAACAAATACTCACTTCTACCACAACCATCACAAAATACTATATTTTTACAATTGGAACAATTTGTAGAATTATAGACATAACTAGAATCATATATAGTATCACTTTTACTAACATAAGTAGAATTATAGCATCTCTCAGTTGTAATAGTGTTAATCTCTTCCCAAGTATTAATTAATTCTTCTAAAGAACTAAAAGATATCTTTTTTTTCATAAAACCTGTAGTACTATCTAACTTTTCCATATTATTTTTAGTAATAAAACTAGTAGCATTATCAAAATCAGTATAAGTCTCTTCATTAGTCATGTTATCATATATTTTACGAGGAAGTTTTATATCAAAAGCATATTTTTTATAAATATTATCTAATGAATCTTTATTCTCTATTAGAAATACTGCTTTAAATATCTTATTTATTATTAATAAAACTTCTTCCCTACTCATATCTATTACTTCCCTTTTTTCTACTATTAGAAAGAGTTATTAAGATATCTTTTAACTTTTTCGTTGTAAAGTTAGAGAAATTATTCTTAACATTATTTTGTACTTCTTTAATCTTATCACTTACTTTAAATTTATCTCTTTTCAAAGGGACTGATATAAAATCAGTAGTTTTCGCTTTAACAACTGGTAGTAATTTCCCATCCTTACTTACTCTTACTACAACTTCTCTATTATTTAAATTTGTAAGTAAATTAATTTTATCTTCATCTGTTACACTTCTAGCAAATTTAATATCTAAAACATCTTTTAAGAGAACTGCATCACTTCTTGAAGTTCTAAAAGCATAATAGTTAATAACATTGGCAAAGATTGAGTCTTGCAACTTCTTACTAATCTGTCCAAAATACTGTTCTGTTAGAATAAGAGCGATATCAAACTTCCTTGCTTCTGATAAAATTCTCTCTATAATGGGATTTTCAAGTAAAGATACTTCATCAACAACTAATATTAATTTCTTACCTATTTTATCTTCTATAGCAGATTCTAGTATCCCTTCCATTACTAAAGAAGATATAGTTTTAACGATTCTATCACCTAAAACACTTCTATCTAAAGAGAATATAGTTAAGTCATTATCTTTTATTACATCAGAGATTCCTTCATCAAGCTTTTCAAAAGTAGAGAACACTAACATCTCATCTATAAAACTAATTATTGGCGATATACTTTCATTATAATAATTAGTCTTTAAATCATTAAATTCTGTTAAAAAGAAAGAAATAACTGTATCATTAAGTTTAGGAGTTAGTTCTTTTACTAGACTATTGCGATACTCTAGATCTAGTAAAACTTTTCTAATGTTATCAAAGGAAAAGTCTTCTTTTATAAGTAATAAGTTAATTGTATATCGTAAAACTCTTTCCAATTTTAAATTATATTGATCTCTCATCAAATTTTGAAATACTGATAATAACAGTTCATTTTTTATAACAATATCACTGTTTCGAGATAAAAACAAATCACATTTATCATTAAAGAAATCTATTACTCTACATTTATCTAATCCTCCAATATCTTTTTCTATAGATGCATGAGGATCTATTATTACAACTTTATATTCATCACTACTTAACATTAAATTTTTAACTAATAAACTAATAAGTTTAGACTTACCACTTCCACTACTACCAACTATTAAAGAATGCTTAAAGAAGTCATAATCTTTATAATCAAGAAATAACTTATTATTTAAATAAGGAAATGTATCTACACTAAAAATACCAGTATTATCACTAGTTAGAAGAGGTAATACTTTCTCTAAATTTAAATATTTATTCTTTTTCTCATAAGAAAATCTTTTATTATTACTAAAATCAACACTAAGTATATAAGTAGGTCTTGCTATTAAAAATCTTCTTCTAATATAATTACTACCATTCTTAAAGAATAAATAAGTCTTAAATAGTCTCTTACTACTAAAAGGTATTATATTAATAATAATATACTTAAGTTCTCTATTATGTTTTAATCTATTAATATCAAAAAGTTCTACAGCATTTTTATCAACATCTAAAATAACAGGTTTCCCTTTATTATAATCAATTACTATATTTACATCATCTTCTTTTATTAAGAAGTCATCTATAGAGTTTATAGTTGGTGGCACTTTATATTTTGTAACTAAATAGTATTTTACTTTATTACTAGATATTTCTATAACTATTTTAAACTTTCTAAAAGTACCATTATATTTACATATATAATCTATTAATTCCTGCCAAGATTCTTTTGAAACATTATCTTTATTTAAATAAATAGATTGTACTATCATATAACCTCCCCCTTTAGTGAAGTTTAACATAAGTAAAAAGAAAAAAACTGACATTTATATTTTATATTTTGTCAGTTTTTAGGTCTATTAATTTATAGAAAAGTGTGATACAATACATATATGAAGAAATTCTTCATAAAATAAAAATGAATACATCTATTAGAATAGATGCTTTCAAAAGGTTTGATTAAACATCTAATTCCAGGAGGAGTTAGATGTCTTTATTATCTAGAGATTAAGGTGATAATAATGAATAACAAGATAATGATAATTATGAAATATGATTTTTCTCGTTTGTTCATATATCTTGCTCCTTTCTATAATTTTAAAATTATAGAAAGCATCTAATTCCAAATAAATGTATTCGCATTTAGTGTAACATAAAACTCGTATCTTTCATAGTACGAGTTTTCGTAAATTACTTTCTTGTTAATCTTCAATAGGTATTAAAAACTCTGTTATTCCATCATGATAATATTCAAGTTCTGGTAACGGTCTAATATTATATTGCAAATTTAAAAACATTGTCTTATAAAACTTTTGACTAACTCTTCTAATATCTTCTGCTTCCTGTGAATTTATTATAAAGACAATCCATTTACTTTTAGGAATAACATATTTAGATAATCCTGCTAGTTTTTCTTTATATAAGCAGTGATAACCAAATCTATCACTATTGTATCTATCTTCATAGGTAATCATACCATAATCTGGTTGTTTATTAAATTTATTGATACATTCATCAAAAAATCCTGGAGCATCTTCTTTAATAGTATCTTTAGTGGTTTTAACACCTACTCCATATAAAGTAAATTCATCTAAAGATATAATGTTATATATTAAATCACTACTATCAGTTATCTCTTCTTTAAAGACAATTCTAGGGAAAGTCTTAATACCAGTCTTTAGTTCTTTCGCTTTACTAGGTTTAACGCCATAAAACTTATAGAAAGCTCTTGAAAAAGATGTAGGATTATCATAATGATATTTAATTGCAACATCTATTATTTTCTCGTTATTTACAGTTAAGTCATAAAAAGATAAAGTTAATCTTCTTTTTCTAATATATTCTGATATCGTATTATTACAAAGTAAGCTGAAGAGTTTTTTAGCAGTATAAACATTAACTCCTAGAATTCTAGCGATTTTTTCATAGTCTATATCATTTTCTAGGTTATCTTCTATATAATCTATTACTTTATTAAGTTCGTGATAAATATTCATAATTATTTAATTTCAGTAAGCCAAAGACTATGTAAATTACAATAAGCATAGATTTTATTATATTCACTACTATAAGGAA
>CALVUV010000012.1 GCA_944363685.1 uncultured Bacilli bacterium | reverse complement strand
TTCAATAGATGTATATAATGTAGATAAGTTTTCGCTAACAGGATTAGGATTTTTGATTTTGGAGTATATATAAAAATAAAATAACCACTAGGGTCATCACGAGGTGGAGAAGGAGCAGAAGTTATTTATGCTTTACGTAATAATTCTACTTTAGCTCAGTCTATCTTAGAAGAGATAGGTAGTGAAGGACAAATTATGCGTAAATATTATCAAAGAAGACTTCCTGAAGATCCATCTAAAGACTATTATTATATTATTAGAGAGACCGCTCCTATGCAATCTTTACTTGTAGAATATGGTTTTATTGATAATGCTAATGATAGAGTTAAACTACAAAATGATTTATTAAATTATGTGGAAGCAGTTGTTAGAGCGATTGCCGAGTATGCTGGTGTTCCTTATACTCCACCTGAAGGAAGTGGTACTAATTTTTATACTGTAGTTAAAGGTGATAGTCTATGGAGTATAGCTCGTAAATTTGGTGTTACAGTGCAGGCTTTGAGAGATGCTAATAACTTAACAAGTGATACTCTTACTGTTGGTCAACTTCTTAGAATTCCTACTAGTGGTGGTACTGATAATGGAACTGGAGGTAATGTTACTTACACTGTGCAAAGAGGAGATAGTCTTTGGAGTATTGCAAGTCGTTATGGAATAAGTGTTAATGATTTAAGACGAGCAAATAATCTTACAAGTGATACTCTTAGTATAGGACAAGTTTTAATTATTCCAGGTGTTGGTAATGGTAATGAGGGTAATGATAATATAACAGGGCCTTCTACTACTTATACAGTACAGTCTGGCGATAGTTTATGGAGTATTGCTAATCGTTTTG
The DNA here is from genome assembly GCA_944363685.1 of uncultured Bacilli bacterium. Lineage (GTDB taxonomy): Bacteria > Bacillota_I > Bacilli_A > RF39 > UBA660 > Onthousia. The sequence goes on along the minus strand of CALVUV010000012.1, from coordinate 16,563 downwards.
GTGTAACTGTACAACAATTAAGAGATGCTAATAATCTTACTAGTGATACTTTAAGCATAGGACAAGTCTTAACTATACCAGGTGTTAGTGGAGAAGATGATGGTGAGAGTGATAATGATGGTGCAGCGTTCTATTATACAGTAGAACGAGGTGATAGTCTTTGGAGTATAGCTCGTAAATTTGGAGTTACTGTACAAGAGATAAGAGATGCTAATGATTTAGTTAGTGATACTTTAAGTGTAGGACAATCTTTAATAATACCTGGTCTTAGTGCAGGTGATGATTTAGAAGATGATAATAATAATGAAATTATTCCTTCTACTTATACAGTACAATCAGGTGACAGTCTATGGAGTATTGCTAATAAATTCGGTATTACTGTTAATGATTTAAAGAATGCTAATGGATTAACATCTAATCTTCTTTCTATAGGACAAGTACTAATTATTCCTAATTCTAGTACTAATAATCCAACTAATCCTAGTTATACAACATACACAGTACAAAGAGGAGATAGTTTTTGGAGTATAGCTAATAACTTTGGTGTTACTGTTGATGCTATTAAGACATTAAACAATTTGACATCTAATTTACTTTCTGTTGGTCAAGTATTACAAATACCTAATAATTGATGTAAAAATCAGTAAAAACCATTGATTTAGAAAGGCTTTCATGCTATCCTTAATATGTAAGCAAGATAAATGCTTAATTATATAGGAGGTTTTATAAATGAAAAAAGTAGAATTAGTAGAAGCTGTTGCAGAAAAAGCTGGTTTAACTAAAGCTGATGCAACTCGTGCTATTGATGCATTCTGTGAAACTATTACTGATGCCTTAGCTAATGGTGATAAAGTTCCACTAGTTGGCTTTGGTACATTTAGTGTTTCTAAAAGAGCTGCACGTGAAGGACGTAATCCTAGAACTGGTGCAACTGTTCAAATCGCTGCAAGAAATGCTGTTTCATTTAAAGCAGGATCTGCTCTTAAAGATGCAGTAAACTAAAATAAGCCAATAATGGCTTTTTTTCTTTATGTTAATTTATTTAGTTATTATTAACATTTTTTCTTTCGTTGTTTATGGAGTAGATAAATTTCTTGCGGTGAAACATTATTATAGGATTAGTGAAAAATTTCTATACTTAGTTAGTATATTTGGTGGGGTTTTAGGAGCATTTTTGGGGATGTTTTTCTTTAGACATAAAACCTTAAAATTAAGATTTTATCTTGTTAATATTATATCTTTACTATTATGGAGCGTGATAATGGTTATACATTTAGATAGTGATGTTTTTGATATTGTTAAAAATGGAAAGAAAGATGTTGAAGTTAAAGTAAATGATTTAAAAAGAAGAAAGTTAAATGTAGGAGATACTTTAATATTTCTTAAAAGGCCTAATGATGAGAAGAGATAAGAGCGGAAGTTATTAAATTAGATTATTATGATATCTTTAATTCTTTAGTTAATAATTATGAGATGGATAGACTTTATTTAGTAAAGATGAATGGTTAAGTCTTATGGGAAGATTTTATACAAAAGATGAAGAAAAAGAATGGGGAGTAGTTGCGATTACTTTTAAAAAGATTAATTAAATGGTACAATATATGTAGAAAAGGTTGGGATAAAAATAATGTTAGATACTGCTTTAAAAGTTTTAAATATAATAGAAGATAATTCTTATGAAGCATATATTGTAGGAGGTTTTGTTAGAGATTATATAATGGGGATTAAATCTAATGATGTAGATATTACTACTAATGCTAAGCCTAAAGAATTAATTAAGATTTTTCCTAATGCTAGTTTAGATAATGCTTTATATGGTTCTATTACTCTTTATTATAATGATATAAGATTTGAAATAACTACATATAGAAGAGAAAGTAATTATGATGATCTTAGACATCCTGATACTATTAGTTATATTGATGATTTAAAGACAGATTTAAAAAGAAGAGATTTTACAATTAATACTATATGTATGGATAAATCAGGTAATATTGTTGATTTGCTTAATTGTAGAAGTGATATAGATAATAAAATTATTAAAACTGTTGTGTCTCCTTTACAATCTTTTACAACTGATTCTCTTAGGATTTTAAGAGCGATTAGATTTGCTACTGTTCTTGATTTTGAATTTTCTAATGAGTTAGAAGAGGCGATTAGACAGACAAGATATTTACTTAAAGACTTATCTATTAATAGAAAAAAAGATGAACTAGATAAAATATTTAGTAGTCCTAATATAATAAAAGGAATAGAGTTGTTAAAGAGTTTTGACTTGATTGATATTTTAAAGTTAAATAATATTAATAAAGTAAAAAAGTGTAGTCAAGTTATTGGAGTATGGACTTTGTTAGAGGTTGATGATATTTATCCTTTTACAAGGAATGAATTACAACTTATGCATGATATAAGAGAAGTTCTTTCTTCTAATCCTTTAGATAAATATAATCTTTATTATTATGGGTTATATGTATGTAGTGTTGCTGCAGAATTAAAGGGAATTAGTAAAGAGGATATTATGCAAATTTATAAAGGGATGTCTATTCACAAGAGAAGTGATATTTTAATAGATTCCTATGATATTATGGATTGTTTAAATATTAAAGAAGGACCTATTTTGAGTAAGATTTGGGAAAAGTTAGAAAAAGATGTTATTGATTTGAAAGTAGTTAATGAGAAAAAAGAGTTGATTTTAGATGTAGAAAAGATATATACTAAGTTAGTAAAAGAAGGAGGAAATTAATGAAACAGAAACATCTAGTTAGTTTGCTTATGGATAGTAATATTCTTATACCTTTAGAATTTTATAGAAAATATAAAGAATTAAATGTTACTTTAGAAGAGTTTATTTTTCTTATGTATTTAAGAAGTAAGGGTAATTTTATTTTGTTTGATCCATCTACTATAGCTTTAGAATTAGGGTATAGTTCTGTTGAAGTTTTAGAGATTATTTCTTCTCTTACTGATAAGAAGATGTTAGTAATAGATACAATAAAAAATGATAAGGGTATTGTTGAAGAAAAGCTAGATTTGACTTTGTTTTATGAAAAATTAGTTTCAGTGATATTAGATGATAAAGAATTTAAGGAAGAGACTAAATTTGATAGTAGTATTTTTTCTAGTATTGAAAAGGAGTTTGGGAGAACTCTTAATCCTAGTGAGATAGAATTTATAAAGGCATGGTCTAGTAATTTTAGTAGTGAATTAATTATAGAAGCGGTTAAAGAAGCGGTATTAAATGGTGTTTCTAGTATTAGATATATTGATAAAATTTTATATGAATGGGATAAAAAGGGATTAAAGACTGCTGATGATGTTAGACATTTTTTAAATAAAAAAAGGAATGAGCCAATAGAGCCTGTTGAGGTGTTTGATTATGACTGGTTTGATGAAGATGACGAAGAGTGAAAAAGTTGTTATTATTAGAAATTATTTAAATTATTTGTTTGAAAATCCTAAGTGTGAACTTAATTATAATAGTGATTATGAATTATTAATTGCTATTGTACTTAGTGCTCAGACAACTGATAAAAGAGTTAATAGTGTTACTCCTATATTGTTTAAGAAATATAATAGTTTAGAGGCGTTAAGTAAAGCAGATATAAGTGATTTAGAGAATATTTTAAGACCAATTGGTTCTTTTAGAAAAAAGGCTTCTTATGTTAAAGAGATAGCTAGAATATTAGTTACTTTATATGATGGTAAAGTTCCAACTAAGAGGAAAGAGTTAGAAGAGATGCCCGGGGTAGGGAGAAAGACTGTTAATGTATTTTTAGGTGAATTTTATAATATTCCTTCGATTGCAGTTGACACTCATGTGGAGAGGGTTTCTAAACGATTAGGTCTTGTTAAAGAGAATGATAGTGTTAGAGAAGTAGAAGAAAAGTTAAAAAGAGCTTTTAAGAGAGAGGAATGGGCTAGATTACATTTGCAATTAGTACTTTTTGGAAGGTATCATTGTAAGGCAGTAGCACCTAATTGTGATAATTGTGAATTAAAAGATATTTGTAAGTATGAAAAAAGAAGCTAGATTTTAGCTTCTTTTTATGTTGATGGTTCTTGTTCTGTTCCTTCTCCTTGGTCAGGAGGACTTACTCCTGTTACAGTAACAGTAATACTTCCTGTTTCTTTTGTTTCACCATCATAAGTAAATCTGTATTTTAAAGTATAAGTACCAGCAGTTGATATTATACCAGATGATGTATCAACATTTGGAGATATACTTGATAAAGTCCAATTACTAGTACTACTAGTTACATTAGTAGAGCCATTATATACGGTTACATAGTTTGTAATATCATTAATATTAAATTGTGTTACGTTGATAGTACTTGCTGTAATTTTTAGATTTGCACTTTGTTTTTCTAGAGTATATGTTGCGGCTTCACTATTTAAATCATCAACTTTTTTAAATACTGCTCTAACACTATAAGTTCCATATGGATTACTTGGATTATTTACAGTATAACTTGTATTAGTTGTAAAGCCTAGTAAAGTATTGTTGAAATATACATTATAGCCGAATTCTCCATATGTTGATGTATCGACATTACCAGGATTAACAGCATTCCAGCTAAGTCTAACAGAGCCATTAGAATAGCTTGCAGTTAAACCAGTAGGTGTCGCTAAATTACTTGTTTCAACATTACCTTTAGGTTCATGATCTTTTTTAAAGAATTCATAAAGTATGCTTCCTGAGTATCCTGTTCCAGCAATTTTTGCTGTTGAACTTCCAGATATTAGTGGTACTCTCACTACACTTTCTGGCATTGTAAATTCTTCTTTATTATCTTCAAATACTTCATTAGCAATTGCAGTAAATAATCTATCACGTTGTATAGTTCCAGATAAGTTGTGGCAGTAATAACCTTGAGCTACTGATTCTGCAGTAGTTTCTTCATATCCATACCACATTGCTATAACAGTTTTAGTAGTGTATCCAACTACCCAAGAATCTCTTATTGCATCATCTGCCATACCAAGACGTTCTCTTGTATTTTCATCAAAGTTAGTAGTTCCTGTTTTCATCGCAACTCTATCCATTGCTCCACCACCAGTTATACTAGTGTCATCTAACATACTTGTAATCATAAAGGCAGTAGAGTCTTCCATTGCTTTTGTTTTTTCACTTTCATGTGTATATTCTTCACCACTTGAATTTAGAACAATTTTACTAACAGAATAAGGTTCATTATAATAACCACCATTAGAGAATGCAGCATAAGCACCAGCCATATCAAGAGAATTAACTCCAGTAAAGGCTCCTAAAGCATGTGCTTCATGAATTTTTCCATTTTCTATTTCTGGTTCAATTCCAAGTTTTTGTACAAACTCAATAATTTTAGAATTATCTACTTGTTGGAAAGCTTTTAAAGCTGGTATATTTCTTGATAACGATAGGGCTCTTCTTGTAGTCATGTTACCCATAAAACTACCATCCCAGTTATTAATCTCTTGACCAGTACTATAAGAATAAGGTTCATCTACGAACATTCTATAATTATCATTACCATCATTATATCCAAAAGTAGAGGCATTGTTATATTCAATTAAAGGTCCATAATCAAATAATGGTTTAGCGGTAGATCCAGGTTGTCTTCTAATGCTATCACTAGTAGCAAAATTTAGAGTATTAACACCAGTTTTATTTCTTCCTGCTCCCACTGCTAATATTTTACCAGTTTCACTATCTAAAACAGTTACACCACTTTGGATAACATCATTAACCCAATTATAGTTTTCACCATTCATAACTTTATTAATTCCATCTTGTTTATCACGATCTAGATTAGTATATATTTGCATTGAAACTGTATATGGATTATAATCACTACCTAATTTGTTTTCTACTTCTGCAACAACAGTATCAATATATCCTTGATATTCACTATTACCACTTGTATCTGCAGATTCATTATAATTAACAAGGCTTTCAATACTTATAGAACTTGCTAGTTCTTTTTCTTCTTCAGTAATATAACCATGACGTTCCATTAAGTAAAGAACGGTGTCACGTCTTTTAGTTACAGCTTCAATGTTTTCCTCATTAGTTGGACGATAGGTATTTGGTGCTTGGAACATTCCTGCTATAATACTAGCTTCTGCTAAATTCAAATCACCTACATCTTTATTAAAATAAACTCTAGCTGCTTGACTTACTCCATAAACATTACCACCTAAGTTATGGTTGTTAACATAGAACTCAATTATTTGTTCTTTTGTATAATTTTTTTCTAATTTAAAGATTGATAAATAAATATCTTGAAACTTTCTAATAACGCCATCAATACCAGTAGCAATACTAGATGTTAAACTATTTTTTACAACTTGCATTGATAGGGTAGATGCTCCACCAGCATCAGAATTACCAAATACTTGGCCGATAGATGCTCTTAAAAATCTAGGAGCATCAAAACCATTATGTTGGAAGAATCTTGAATCTTCAGTTGCAACTATTGCATCTACTAATACTTCAGGTAATTCATCATAAGTTACTTTATCACGCATTTCACTACCTAGTTTAGCAAATTCTTCACCATTGATGTCATATAAAACAGTAGGTTCACTACTATCTAATTTTTCTTTATCAAATTTTGGATTAGCGGATATAGCAATATAAATCATAAAAACAATACCTGCTAACATCACTAATATACCTATAGATAAAATAATAATTAGAACTGTATTTACTACCTTTTTCTTTTTTGGCTTATTTTTAACACTATCTACTAATTTAGCTAGTCCTACGATAACTAGTATTCCTACTCCCATAAAAGCAGTTACTAATAATCCTAAAACAAAATAACCAATAATCATTAAGATAATAAACATAATTAAAAATATAAGGTATGGGTTATTTTTCTTCAATTTTCTTTTTACTTTAGTTTTTGCCATTATTTTTTACCTCCAAAAATTCATCTACTATTTTTAAGTAGTCAAGTCTAGGATTATAACCTTCTTTAATTAAATATCCTTTATCATGAAAATATTTAATTGGTATAGATTTTCTTTCATTATTTTCTATAAAAGAAAAAAGGTCATCATCTTTTAATAAGTATGTTTCATTTAATAAATCAAAACGAACTACTATAAAACCGATTCCCCCATGTCTTGTTATATTTTTTAAATGCTTTATTTGGTGTTTATGAATGTTTGCTAGAGGGAAAGCTGTTTTGTTTTTTGTTTGTTTAGCTTCAAAGTCAATATAATAACCTTTATATATGCCATTATAGTCTGTAGTTGATGGTTCTTCATAAAAAGCTTCTTTAATTGTTGAAGTACGATCTTTTCTAAAGTCTACTTTAGTTACTTTAATTGGTGTTGGCTTTTTATATATATATGCTATATCTTTACTTCTATAATATTCATTTGTTTGATTAATATCATCTTCAAGGTTCATACCACGATGACTATAATTGATAATTTGATTATTATATTTCTTTATCCCCATAGGATAATTCATTTATATCACCTTGTTACAATTATACTATATATTTAAAAAAAAGGCTATATATTTTATTCGTCATTCTCATCAGTAGGTTTAATTACTTTTAACTTTCTTCTATTAGACCTTGCTATAATTTCATCAACATCATTTCTATAAAATGGTTTGCTTTTCTTAATTGTATATACTTTTGTCTTTGCTTTTGGCTTGTTTATAGGATTTCTTTTATTTTCTATTACTTCTTCAATACAATTTTCTAGAAAAGGTATTTTAGTTTTTAAATAGGAAGTTATAGAAAGGCAACTTTTTTCTAATTCTATAAATTCAGTTAAACAGTTATCATAATATTCTTTTGAGTATTCAGATGTATCTATGTCTTTAGAAAAATTAAAGTAAGAAAATATTTGTTTTCCTTGTAATCTTTCTTTTTCTAGTGAATATTTAAAGAAAAGAGAGGCTTTTTCTATTTCTAGAGATTCATCTTTTAATATAAATTTATGGTTATTATCTTTTTGGTCTGTAAAATGTATTTCAATTGTTTCATCGCTTTCAGTTAATTTATGTTGCATTATAAACTTAATTTCATCTTTATCAATATTTCCTATTATTAATCTTTCTAAATATAATTTATTATTCTTATCATGATTTAGACTAAAAATAATAGAGTTACCTTGGAAATTTAAACTGTTAGTATCAGGATTTAGTGCTATTTTCATTGCTTCAGTTTTTTTATTGTTCTTTATTAAGGTGAAACATCCATTAGTTATTGAGAAAGTTATTCCATTTGCGTTAAATAAAGTAATTATTTCCTTTGATTGCATTAAATTATTAAAATATTCCATTATATCCATATATAATCATTTCCTTTTTGCCTGTTATAATATACCTTTTTTGTTAATATGTCAAAAAAAATGCTGTTTTGTCGAATTTGTTGTTATTTCTTGCCTAATATATTATTATGTTTTTGGTGATATTATGAATAATAATGATGTTATTTTACTTTTAGGAAAAATTAATAATAATGTTAAGGAGGCTTTAAGATTAAATGAAATAGAAATCATTAAAAGATTGACAAAATAAGATATCTTTTCTAAAATAAGAGTGTAAAGGGATTGGTGATTTAGATGTATCAGAATAAAATTACATTAACTCCGCAAGAAATTTTAGAAAAAGACTTTAAGATTGATACAAGGGGATATCGTCTTAAAGAGGTAGATCAATTTCTTGATACAATAATTAGTGATTATGAACAGTTTTTTGCAATTATTGATAGCCTTGAAAAAGAGAAAGCAGAGTTATTACGTGAAATAATGACTTTGAAACAAGATTTAAGAAATGCTAAAATGAATGCAGAGATTGTTAAAAATACTGATACAACGGAAATTAGTAATTTGGATATTTTAAGAAGACTTAGTCAACTTGAAAAAGATGTCTATGGTAGAAGAGAAGATGATTAATATTTTAGACAAGTGCTGGGATTAATTCTTAGAGGAAAGTCCATACTCACACAATTCTGAGATGATTGTAGTGTTCGTGCTTGAGGAAAAAATAACTCGAGGTAGTGTTAAACACTAACGGCGAAGTTTTTACCTAAGGAATTCTATGGTAATACTTCATAAAGTGCCACAGAGACGAGCATCTAGGAAACTAGATGAATGAAACGCGGTAAACCCCACGAGTGAGAAACCCAAATTATGGTAGGGGAGCTTTAAGAAGAGAAATGAATTTTCTTAAGGACTAGAAATAGTAGATAAATACTTGTCACCTAGTAATAGGTACAGAATATGGCTTATTAAATATTAATTATTAAGTGAATAGACAGAGGTGAAGCATGAAGGAATTAGGAGAGTATCTTCAAGATGTAAGGCGTGAGAATGGTGTTAGTTTGGAAGAAGCTGCTAGTGATTTAGATGTAGACGAAGCTTTACTTGAGAATATTGAAGATGGTAATATTAGAGCTTTTAAAGATATATATTATTTGAAAGATTTGATTAAGGAATATGCTAAGTATTTAGGACTTGATCCTGCTAAGGTACAAGAAGAGTTTAATGATTTTTTATTTGAGCATACATCTAAGATTTCTTTAGATGATATTATGGAAGCGAAGAGAAAAAAAGAAGAGGAAGAGAAACTTAAAGAAGAAAAAAAAATACAATCTCCTTATACTAAAGAGTATAAAAAGAAAATTAAGAAATGGCCTATTGTTTTGATAATTCTTTCTTTAGTATTGATTATAGTTTTAGCAATAGTAGTTATTAAATTGATTAATAGAGATCCTGTTATCTCTAGAGAATTGAAAGGAATAGAAGTTTATGAATACACCTACTAAATTAACTTTTTTTAGAATTATTTTAACTATTATAATGATTATTATTTTGATATTTCCGTTTTATTTTGTAGGAATTAGTTTTCCACAGTATGAAGTTATGGGAATATATGTTAGACTTGAGCATATAATCGCTGGTATTATTTTTATTGTAGCTAGTTTAACTGATTTTTTAGATGGTTATTTGGCTAGGAAGAATAATCAAGTTACTGACTTAGGAAAGATGTTAGATGCTATAGCTGATAAAGCATTAGTTAATAGTGCTTTAATTATATTAGCTTATAAGGGATTTATTCCTGTGGCTATACCGGTTATTATAATATTTAGAGATACTATTGTAGATGCTATTAAAATGCAGGCTTCTAGTAAGGGTAGAGTAGTTGCTGCTATTAAGTCTGGTAAGATTAAGACTGCTTCTATGATGGTTGGTGTTGCTTTGGTATTTTTCTATAATTTACCATTTGAAATTTGGAATATAAGAGTAGCTGATTTTCTAATTTATTTTGCTACTATTATGTCTGTAGTTTCTATGATAGAGTATTTTAATCTTAATAAGAAGTTTATTTTAGGGAAGAAAGAGGAAAATTAAATTTCTTTCTTTTTTTTGGTTTAATTTATATAATTCTATAAATAAATTAAGTGAATTTAATTATTTGAATACAAATATTATTAGAATTTTAATAATTAACAAACTTTTGTTCGAAAAAACTCTTGACAATTTAATTTTTACTATATAAAATAGAATTGTAATTAATTTTTGGGAGGATATTTATGAGTAAATCAACAGTAAATAAAGATAAGAATTTAGAAAGTGTTTTAGCTGATATAGAGAAACAGTTTGGTAAAGGGGCAGTTATGAGACTTGGGGATAATCCTCATATGAAGATGGATGTTGTGTCTAGTGGTTGTTTAAGTCTTGATATTGCTTTAGGAATAGGGGGTTATCCTAAGGGAAGAATTATAGAAATATATGGACCTGAATCTAGTGGTAAAACTACTTTTGCTTTACAAGCGATTGCAGAAGTACAAAAAGTTGGAGGTAGAGCAGCTTTTATTGATGCAGAACATGCTCTTGATCCTGTTTATGCTAAAAGATTAGGTGTTGATACTAATGAACTTATTTTGTCACAACCTGATACAGGTGAACAAGCGTTAGAAATATGTGAAGCGCTTGTTAGGAGTGAAGCGGTTAGTATTATAGTAATTGATTCTGTTGCTGCATTGGTACCACAAGCTGAAATTGATGGTGAGATGGGAGATTCTCATGTTGGGTTACAAGCTAGACTTATGTCACAGGCTTTGCGTAAATTAAGTGGTACTATTAATAAGACTAATACAATTGCTATTTTTATTAATCAATTAAGAGAAAAAGTGGGAGTTATGTTTGGTAATCCTGAGACTACTCCAGGTGGTAGAGCTTTAAAGTTTTATTCAACTATTAGACTTGATATAAGACGTAATGAACAATTAAAGATTGGTGATAAGGTAGTTGGTAATAAAACTACTGTTAAGGTTGTTAAAAATAAAGTGGCTCCTCCATTTAAGAGTGCAGTTGTTGATATTATGTATGGTGAAGGTATTTCTTTAGAAGGAGAACTTGTTGATTTAGGGGTAGAAGCTGGTGTTGTTGAGAAAACTGGTGCTTGGTATTCTTATAATGGGGAGAAACTTGGACAAGGTAAAGAGAATGTTAAGTTACTTCTTAAAGATAAGAAAGAGTTAGCTAAAGAAATAGAAGATAAGATAAGAGAGTTTTATGGGATTAGTTTAGATAAAAAATAGGAAGCTTTGTGAACTTCCTTTTATAATGTTTGTAAATTTGTTCTTTCTTCTTCATTAATCGTTAATGTTAATAAATCACCTGGTGTACAGTTTAATAATATACATATTTCTTCAATATATTTAAAACTAATAGAAGTTGTTTCTCCTCTAATAATCCTATTTAAATTTCTTGATGTTATGTTCATTCGTTGACATAACCAATACTTACTTCTCTTATTTTGTTTTAATAACTCTTCAATATTTACTTTAATCATAAAATCACCCGACCTGTTAATAAAATTTTATAAAAAAAGATAAATATAAATAAGATACTTGCATTACCTCCATTTATCTTTTCTTGACAAGATGAGAATTAAAACTTACAATAGAGTTAGATTATAGTTTAGATTTTTATTTAAAATATATTCTAATGGAGGTATAATATGGAACAATTTTTATTCTCCATTTTACTTATAATTTTTGGATTAGTTTGTGGTTTTGGATTAACTTTTTTAGTTGATTTTCTAAGAGAAAATACAACTTCTAAGAAAATAAATAAAATGTTAGAAGATGCAGAGAAAAATGCTGATAAGATAAAGCGTGATGCTGTTATGGAGGCGAAAGAGAAGTCTTATCAGTTAAAACTTGAAGTAGATAAAGATATTAAAGAGAAAAAAGCAGAACTTAAAGATAGCGAAAATAAACTTTTACAAAGAGAGTCTAGTCTTGATAAAAGAGATGAACTTTGTCAAAAACGTGAATCTACTTTGGATGATAGAGAAGAAAAGATAATTCAAAGACAAAAAGAAATTCAAGAAAAAGAAGCAAAAGTGGAGGAAATAAAGAAAGAACAAATTGCTTTACTTGAAGATATTTCAGGTTATAGTAAAGAAAAGGCTCATGACATGATTATGAAGAACGTTAGAGAGTCTATGAAAAGGGAGATAGCTTTATATATTAGTGAACAGGAGAATGAAGCAAAACTTACTGTTGATAAGAAGTCACAGGAGCTTATTGTAACTGCTATGCAGAAATATGCTGCTGATATTGCTAGTGATCAAACAGTCACTGTTGTTAGTTTACCTAATGATGATATGAAGGGTAGATTAATTGGTAGAGAAGGAAGAAATATTAGGACTATAGAAGCTATTACGGGGGTGGATTTAATAATTGATGATACTCCTGAAGCTGTTGTTTTATCTAGTTTTGATCCTTTAAGAAGAGAGATGGCTAGATTAACTTTAGAAACTTTAATAAAGGATGGTAGAATTCATCCTACAAGAATTGAAGAAGTTTATGATAAAGTATGTAAAGAAACTAAAGAGAAGATAATTGAATATGGTAATAATGCTTTATTTGAACTTGGTATTACTAAGATGGCTCCTGAATTAATAGAAATAGTTGGTAAACTACATTTTAGGACTAGTTATGGTCAGAATGCTTTACAACATTCATTAGAAGTTGCTAATCTTTCGGGACTTCTTGCTGGGGAAATTGGAGAAGATGTATCTCTTGCTAAAAGAGCGGGGCTTTTACATGATATAGGTAAAGCGATTGATCATGAGATAGAGGGAAGTCACGTTAGTATTGGTGTCGATCTTGCTAAAAAATATGGAGAGAATGAGGTTGTAATTAATGCTATTGCATCTCATCATGGTGATACGGAAGCGACTTCTGTAATATCTTCTTTGGTTGCTGTTGCAGATGCATTATCGGCAACACGTCCTGGAGCACGTAATGATTCGTTAGAGAATTATGTAAAGAGACTTTCTCAACTTGAAGAAGTTGCTAATGATATAGATGGTGTTTCTAAGGCATATGCTATGCAAGCAGGAAGAGAACTTAGAGTTATAGTTGAACCTGATGAAATAGATGATTTAGAAGCTCATAGAATAGCTCGTGATATAAAAGAGAAGATAGAGTCTACTTTAAATTATCCTGGTACTATTAAAATTACTGTTGTAAGAGAGACTAGGGCAGTTGAAGAAGCTAAATAAGAGGGTTAAATATTTAATCCTCTTATTGTTATATTGTTTTGATTTTGATATACTTTAGTTAGGTGGTGAAGTTAGATTATGGATAAGAAAATTAATGGTTTGGTAGTAAGTGATATTTTATATAATGAATTAAATAAATATTTATTACAAAAAGATATTGTTCCTAGAGTGGTTGATATTTCTATTGGTGATGATTTTGGGGGACAGATGTATGCTAAGATGAAAGAGAAGAAGATAACTGATAAAACTTTAATTGACTTTATTAGTGTTCATTTTAATGAAATGAAAATAGAAGAATTGGAAGAGTATATTAAAAGAATTAATTTAGATAAATCAATTACAGGTATGATGATTCAATTACCTTTACCATCTAATTTGAGAGGGGAAGAACGAAGATTATTGGATATGATTAATCCTGATATTGATGTAGATGGTCTTACTTCATTATCTATGGGAAAGTTGAGTGTTTTGGATGTATCGCTTATTCCTTGTACAGCACTTGGAATAGAGACATTGTTAAAATCATATGATGTTACTTTAGAAGGTAAAAAAGTTGCTATTATTAATCGAAGTAATATTGTAGGAAAACCACTTGCTCATTTAATGTTAAGAAATAATGCAACACCTATAATTTGTCATTCTAAAACATCTAATCTTTCAGAAGTGACAAGTGATTGTGATATTGTGGTAGCAGCTTTAAATAAACAAGAGTTTATTACAGCAGATTATATTAAAAAAGATGCAGTTGTAATTGATGTTGGTGTTCATAAAAATAAAGAGGGTAAAACAGTAGGAGATGTTGATTTCCTTGATGTATATCCTAAAGCATCTTTGATTACACCACCAACGGGTGCAGTAGGACCTATGACAATTTGTATGCTTGCTTATAATTGTGCTAAGAGTGTTTATGGACAAGAAGTAGATGATGTTTTAGAACAAGGTATTAGAAAAGTAAAAAAGATAATTAAAGAAAAAAATAGAAATCTATAAAGTTTCTATTTTTTTATATCTAATATTATTGGTAAGATAAGAGGTCTTCTTCCTGTTAAATTCATAATAAATGGTATTAAGTCTAGGCTTAATTGATTTTTTATATCAGTAAATGTTGATTTTTTATCATTTAATTTTTCAGTTATAACATTAGTAGCTTCTTTTTCAATCTTTTTAATTAATTCTTCATTTTCATTTACTAGGACAAATCCTCTTGTTGTAATATTAGGTTTTGTTAGAAGAGTTCTTTCTTTAGAATTAATATTTGCTATTACTACTAAGATACCATCACTAGCCATTATTTTTCTGTCACGAATGACAGCGCTACCAACTTCACCAATTCTAGAACCATCTACATAAATATCACTATTTGGATAACTTTCACCTTTTGTTATTTTATGATTTTTTAAGATTAGACTATCACCATTTTTTAAGATAAATGTATTTTCTTTAGGTATACCACAATCTATTCCAAGATTAGCGTGTTCTTTTAACATTCTATAATCTCCGTGGAATGGCATTAAGTATTTTGGCTTTAATAATCTAATCATTAGCTTTAATTCTTCTTTATTAGCATGACCTGATGTATGTAGATTATTTACAGTCATATTAGTAAAGACTTTAACACCTTTTAAATATAACTTATTAATAGTTTTATGAATACTTAAAGCATTACCAGGGATAGCGCTAGATGAAAATATGACAATATCATCTGGTCTTAATTTAATTTGTTTATGAGTTCCATCTGCTATTCTTGATAGAGCGGCTAGAGGTTCTCCTTGAGAACCGGTACAAAGAATTGTTACTTCTCCAGGTTTTAAGGTGTTTGCAACTTCTGGTGTTACTAATAGTTCTTTATGGTCAATATATCCACCTTTAATAGAGATATCAATATTATTTTCCATACTACGACCAAAGACACATATTTTTCTACCATGTTGATAGCAAGATTCAAATATATGCTTTAATCTATAGATGTTAGAAGCAAAAGTTGCAATTATAATACGATTATATTTATATTTATCAAAGATATCAGTTAGAGCATCATCAACACGTGATTCACTAATTGACATACCTTCATTTAGAGCATTAGTACTATCACTTATTAATAAATCTACACCTTCATTTCCCATTTTAGCCATCTTATATAAATCTGCCATTGGTCCAATAGGAGTTAAATCAAATTTAAAGTCTCCTGTTGTTACAATTCTTCCATTTGGAGTATTTATACAAATACCATGAGAATCAGGAATAGAGTGGGTTGTTCTAATAAACTCTACTTCCATATATTTAAATTTTAATTTTGTATTTTCATCATATGCAAATAAATTATCATATCTAATATTTCTATCTTCTAATTTTAATTTAATTAATTCTTTAGCTTGATTAGGTGCATAGATAGCAGGAATATTAACACTTCTTAATAAAAAGGGAATTGCCCCTATATGATCTTCATGACCGTGTGTAATTAAAAGTGCTTTAATTTTATCTTCGTTTTCTTGTAAAAATGAGTAATCTGGAAGGACATAATCTATACCTAAAAGTTCTCCTTCTGCAAAAGATACTCCCGCGTCTATAACAATAATTTCATCTTCATGCATTACACAATACATGTTTTTTCCTACTTCACCTAAGCCACCTAAAACAATTATTTTTGTTTCATCTGACTTTTTATTCATTGTTTCTCCTTTCTTTTTAATAAAACCTGAAAGAACTAACCGAATAGATTATACTATATTTTTTTTGTTTTGTCTATTATTAAAAAAACATTGACTTTACTAGGAAACACTGATATAATTTTAATCGGTACATTTTATATCCCCACTAAAACTTAAACTGTGGGAAGGTTTGAGTAATTTAGTAAAGGAGAAAATTATGAAAAGTTATATGCAAAAGAAAGAAACAGTAGAAAGAAAATGGTACGTTATTGATGCTGAAGGAAAACCTTTAGGTCGTGTAGCTAGTAAGGCTGCTCATATCTTACGTGGTAAGCATAAAGCTACTTATACACCTCATATTGATTGTGGTGACTATGTAATTATTGT
>CALVUV010000011.1 GCA_944363685.1 uncultured Bacilli bacterium | reverse complement strand
GAATTAAAAAGATTAACTAATGATGCTTATACTATTGGACTTTATGATGAAGAAGAGGAAAGAAGAAGAATAGAAAATAGTATAAAAATTACTGCTAAGAAACAAGGTGTTAAACAAGGAATTAAACAAGGAATTAAACAAGGTGTTAATAATGAAAAAAATTCTATTGCTAAAAATCTTCTTAATATGGGTATGCCAATAAAAGATATCATGAAAGCGACTGGGTTAAATAAGAGTCAAATAACTATGTTATTGTAATGATTAGAACTTAGTAAATTAGAAAAAGAATTAGTAATATTAACATTAACAAAAATAGATGAAATAGATGCGTTAGCGGAAGGAGATGAAGAGTTAATGGAAGTTGCAAATGAATTAAAAAGATTAACTAACGATGCTTATACTATTGGACTATATGATGATGAAGAAGAAAGAAGAATAATAGAAAATAGTATAAAAATTACTGCTAAGAAGCAAGGAATTAAACAAGGTGTTAATAATGAAAAAAATTCTATTGCTAAAAATCTTCTTAAAGATGGATTATCTATTCCTAAGGTATGCAAATATACAGGACTTTCAGAAAATCAAGTTGCAAGATTAGTGTAGGTGAATTATGACTGGTGTAATGGATTGTAGTGCAGCTATTTCTCTAAAAGTTACTAGACCTTTAAGTATGTTTGAAGATGGTTATTTTAGCGTTGGAGATATTAAAAATATTATAGATTCTTTAGGTAAAGTTATTGATTTAAATCTTTATGATATTAAGAAGAATAGTAAAGAAATAATCTTATCAATTAAGAAAGACGTGTTTAATAAAAACATCCAGGATTTAATAATAGAAATATACAAAAAAACACCTTTAAGTGTAATAAATGCTTACTTAAAAGATTGCTTAGACTATAATTATCCTAAAGAGAAATGGAAAATTTATTTTGACGAAAAGGACGAAAATATTGTTAATATGGAAGAGCCTGATAAAATAAGACAAGAAAGGCATAATTATTATAATCCTGAAAATCTTGCTTGTTTACTTAGTAGAGATTGTAAGCATTGGAAGGATTATAATCTTAGAATTAAAGACTTTAAAATATTTTATACGTTTAGTGGAATTGATAAATCACAAATATGTCTATTAAATTGGTTTAAGAAAGATTACTTTGATAATCCTTTAAATGGTGCTTTAATATTTCATAATTATAGGATTTAACTTGTAAAAATAATAAATGTAGTCTAAAATAAGTTATGTAAAATAACTTATTTTTTAGTTGGGTGTGGTTAGATGAAAGACTTTAAAGAAAAATTAAAACTTGTTCCAGAACTACCTGGAAGTTATCAAATGAAAGATAAAAATGGTTATATTATCTATGTAGGTAAAGCTAAGAACTTAAAGAAAAGAGTTAGTAGTTATTTTAGGGGTAATGTAACTGGTAAAACAGCGATGCTAGTAGGGGATATAGATGACTTTGAATACATCGTAACTGATAGTGAATTAGAAAGTCTTATATTAGAGATAAACCTAATTAAAAAATATGATCCTAAATATAATATCTTACTTAAAGATGATAAAAGTTATCCTTATATAGAGCTTACTAATGAAAAATATCCAAGACTTAGAGTAGTTAGAAATGTCAAAAAAAAGAAAAAAGACCATAAACTATTTGGACCATATCCCAATGTTACCGCAGCACGTAAAACAGTTAATATGATTAATCGTTTATATCCCTTAAGAAAGTGTGAGAAATTACCTAAGAAAGAATGCCTTTATTATCATATAAATGAATGTTTAGGTTACTGTATTAAAGAGATAGATCCTCTTACTATTAAAACTATGAATGATGAAATTATAAGTTTTCTTAAAGGTAATAGTAGTTTTATTAAAGAGAAAATTACAAAAGAAATGGAAAAAGCAAGTAATAGTTTAAACTATGAAAAAGCTTTAGAATTAAGAGAAATGTTAAATGATATAGACATTACTTTAACAAAACAGAAAATTGACTTAAAGAAAAATTATAACTTTGATATTTTTAACTATACAGTAGTTGATAACTATTTATCTATAACAGTATTTTTCATAAGAGAGGGGATTTTATTTGGTAGACATCATGAAACATTACAGACACTAGATAATGTTGTAGATGATATGGAAGAATATATTATCAAATTCTATGAGAAAAATATTCTTGCTCATGAAATATTAATACCAGATACTTTAAATGCAGACCTTTTAAGTGAATATCTAAAAGTAAAAGTTCATGTTCCTAAAAGAGGAGAATTAAAGAAATTAGTAGACTTAGCTAAAGAAAACTCTAAAGTAGTTTTAAATGAAGAATTAGAGACTCTAAAGAAAGATGATAACAAAAAGATAGAAGCTTTAAATGAACTTAAAACACTTCTAGGAGTAGATTCTATCTCACGTATGGAAAGCTTTGATAACTCTCATTTATTTGGAACATACTATGTAGGAGCAATGGTAGTATTTCGTGACTTTGAACCCTTAAAAAATGATTATCGTAAATATAAAATAAGTACTGATGTTAAAGACGATTTAAGTGCAATGCGAGAAGTCTTATACCGTAGATATTATCGTGCTATCATGGATAAAGAAGTTCTTCCTGACTTAATTGTTATGGATGGAGGAGAAACTCAAGTTGCCGTTGCTAAAGAAATAATATCATCTCTTAATCTATCTATACCTATCATCGGTCTAAAAAAAGATAATCATCATCGTACTAGTATAGTTATTGATAGTAATTATAAAATATTAGATATTAAAAGTGATAGTAACTTATTTCTTTACTTATCTAAAATACAAGAAGAAGTTCATCGCTTTGCCATTACTTATCACCGTAATATTAAAAGTAAAGGACTTCTATCAAGTTATTTAGATTTAATTCCAGGAATAGGTGAAGTTAGACGTAAAGAGTTATTAAAAAGATTTGGATCAATGAAAAAAATGAAAGAAGCTAGTATAATAGAATTAAGTGAAGTAGTAGGAGATGTAGTTGCTACTAACTTATATCAAGTACTACATGAGGAGGAAAAAGATGAAAAATAAAAAAGGTTTTACATTACTAGAATTACTTGCAGTCCTAATTATTTTAGGTATACTTATGGTTCTTGCTTATATGGGAGTAAGTAGGTATATAAGACAAACTAATGATGCTTTATATGAAGATTATGAAAAAAACATCTCTACAGGTGCTACTAATTATTTGATTGATCATACAGGTTCAGTTCCTTTAGAAGGGCAAACTATTAGAATAGATGCTTCTAAATTAGTCTGTGAAGGATATGTTGAATCTTTAGAAGATCCTAAAATAGATGGTGCTACATGTAATTTGGAAAGTTATGCAATTGTTACAAGAGGAAATGATGTAGGTTCTAACATGGACTTAGAATATAAAGCCTGTCTTAAATGTGGTAATTATACTTCTCCTGATTGTAGTATTACATCTTTTGATAAAACCCTTACTAAAGATCCTTCATGCGAGGTAGAATAATGAGTGCTATTAAAGTAATGGATGAAATCCTTGCTAATAAAATAGCAGCAGGGGAAGTAGTAGAAAGATGTTTAAATGTTGTAAAAGAATTAGTAGAAAATTCTATAGATGCTAAAAGTAGTGAAATTAAAATAACTTTAGTTGATTCAGGAACTAAAAAAATAGTAGTTGCAGACGATGGAATTGGTATGGATAAAGATGATGCCTTGCTTGCTTTCTCCCGTCATGCTACTAGTAAATTAAAAAATCTAGATGATTTATTTAATATCTCATCTTTAGGTTTTAGAGGAGAAGCCTTACCTTCAATCGCTTCTGTTTCTAAGGTTAGCCTAACAACCAGTAAAGATGGAGTAGGGACAAGTATTTTATTAAATGGAGGAGTAGTAGAGAAGGTAGAATCTACTGATTTAAGTAAAGGGACAACTATTGAAGTAACAGATCTATTTTATAATACTCCTGTAAGACTTAAATATTTAAAGAATCTTTATACAGAGCTTGCTTTAATAATAGAATATGTCAATAAAATGGCTTTATCCTATCCTTCTATTAAGTTTGTTTTAACTAATAATGAAAAAGAGATACTTAATACAACAGGAGATGGTAATCTTTTAAAAGTAATCTATTCTGTTTATGGTATAGATGTTGCTAAGAAAATGATAGAAATAAACGGTGAAAATGATGACTATATCATCTCAGGATATATTGGATACCCTGAAATTGCCAAGACATCAAGAAATGTTATAACTACTCTAGTAAATGGAAGAGTAATAAAAAATATAGATTTAAATAGATGTCTAATAGACTGTTATCATACCTATATTCCTAAAGATAAATTTCCTATGATTGTTTTAAATATAGATGTTGATCCAATTCTAATAGATATTAATATTCATCCTCAAAAGATGGATATTAAGTTCTCTAAAATGGAAAGTTTAAAAGAATTAATTACAAAAGTAATAAGTTCTAAATTAAAAGAAATACTTTTAGTACCTCATGCTAATATTAGAGATTTAAATACTATTTATGAAGTAGAAGATTCTTTTAACAATAATATAGTTGATTATAAAATAGAAGATAAAACAGATGAAAAAGATAATGTTTTAAAGAAAGAAGAATTATCTTTTGACTTTGATAATGACAGTAAAATAACTGGTGATAAAACAGAAGAAATAGTTGAAGAAGAAAAAAATGAAGAGAGTGAATATCGTATTAAAGAAATGATACCAGTAGGTATTGTTCATAAGACTTATATAATTGCCGAAAATTCTAGTGGTATGTATATAATAGATCAACATGCTGCGGCTGAAAGAATTAATTATGAGAAGGTTTTAAATGCTCTATTAAAAGATAATTATAATATTATAGATTTATTAGTACCTATTAGATTAGAATATCCTAAGGATGAGTTTATTAGAATTAAAGAACATATGGATATATTAAAAAGTATAGGAATATCTTTAGAAGAGTTTGGTGATAATACTTTTATTGTTAGAAGTCATCCTACTTGGTTTTTTGAAGGATACGAAAGAGAAGCAATAGAAAAAATAATCGCTATTACTTTAGAGAAAGGTGAATTTGATAAAGAAAAATTTATCTATAAAACCGCTTCCACTATGGCTTGTAAAATGAGTATCAAAGCGAATGATTTTATAGATTTAAATAGTGCTAAAATACTTTTAGATAACTTAAGACGTTGCGAGAACCCATTTACTTGTCCTCACGGTAGACCTACTATTATTACATATAGTAATTATGATTTAGAAAGACTATTTAAAAGAGCAATGAATTAATCATAACTCCGAAAAAATAATAAAATAATTGATTTTTTTGGAGTTATATTATATAATTTAACTAAAGAAGGTGATAAAATGGAAAGAAATGCTATGCAAAGTCTTATTAATTGGAAAAATAAAAAAAATAGAAAACCATTACTTTTATATGGTGCAAGACAAGTTGGTAAGACATATCTAGTAAAAGAGTTTGGTAATAAGTATTTTAAAGATATTATTTATGTTAATTTTGAGACTAATAACATAATTAGTAATATTATTGACGAGAATATTGAACCAGATTATATTATTAAAAATTTAGAGATTGTTTTTAATAAAAAAATAGATAAAGATAATACTTTGATATTCTTCGATGAGATACAAAAAAATACAAGAGCTTTAACTTCCTTAAAATATTTCTGCGAGGAAGCTAGTGAATATTATGTAATTGGAGCAGGTTCCTTACTTGGTGTTCATATAAATAAAAAAGACTTTTCTTTTCCTGTAGGTAAAGTTGATTTTCTAACAATTTATCCTATGTCTTTTGATGAGTTTTTAATAAATACAGATAATTCTTTATTACTATCTTCTATAAAAGAACATTTTGATACTAATAAAGAAATGCCAGAAGTACAACATAAGAAAGCCCTTGAGTTATATTATGATTATTTAGTAATTGGAGGTATGCCAGAAGTAGTTCAAGAATATATTAATAGTAATTCTTTAATAACTGCCATAGATTATCAGAAAAACATAATAGAATCTTATAAAAATGATATTACAAAATATTGTGCTGATGGTAACGAATCTAATAAAGTTTTAGCAGCCTTTAATTCTATTCCAGTACAACTTGCTAAGGACAATAAAAAATTTCAATACAAGTTAATAAAAAAAGGAGGCTCTAGTTCTATTTTTGGAGATGCAATTAATTGGTTGGTTAATGCAGGTATTGTAAATAAATGTGTTAAGACAAAAATAGGTGTTCCTCTTAAAATGTATGAGGAGTTAGATTCTTTTAAATTATATATGAATGATGTTGGACTTTTAACTAATTTAAGTGAGTATCCTATATACTTAATAAAAAATAGGGAAGCGGTTAATGAAGTTATGATTGGAATGTTAACAGAAAATTATGTTGCAACTTCCTTAATAATTAATGATCTTAATTTAAACTATTGGAAAGGTGATTATGAAAGTGAAGTACATTTTATAGTACAAGGAGAAAAAGGAAGTATTATTCCTTTAGAAGTAAAAGCTAGTAGTCATGTTAAATCTAGAAGTTTAAATAATTATATTAAATTATATAATCCTAAATATGCTATTAGAATATCTTCAAAAAATTTTGGCTTTAAAAATAATATAAAATCTGTTCCATTATATGCCGTATTTTGTCTTAATAAAGATAATATAGAAAGAAGTGTTTTATGATAATTGCAATATTAGGACCAACTGCTGTTGGTAAAACTGCTTTAAGTATAGCATTAGCCAAGAAATATAAAGCCGAAATTATTAATTTTGACTCTATGCAAGTGTACGTTAAATTAGATATTGGTACTGCCAAAGTAACAAGTAATGAGATGGAAGGAATCCCTCATCATTTACTAAGCAATGTATCCCTTGATAAAAACTATTCAGTTTATGATTATCAAAAAGATGCAAGAAGCCTAATAGATAAATTACAAAAAGAAAATAAAAATATCATCTTAGTAGGAGGAACAGGACTTTATTTAAAAGCAACTCTTTATGATTATAACTTTACAGAGGGTACAACTAATAATCTTTATAATGATTTAACTAATGAAGAGCTACTTAATAAAATAAAAGAATATAATGTAGAAGAATTACCTCATGTAAATAATAGAAAAAGGTTAGTAAGACTCTTAAATAAACTAGAAAATAATGAATCTATTACTAATAATGGTAATAATCTTTTATATAAAGATACTATCTTTATAGGACTTACTACTGATAGAGATATTTTATATGATAAGATTAATAAAAGAGTAGATGATATGTTTAATAATGGACTAGTAGAAGAAGTAGAATCTTTAAAGAGTTACTTTAAAACTTCTAAAGCACTAAATACTGGTATAGGATATAAAGAATTTATTCCATATTTTAATAAAGAAAAAAATCTAGATGAAGTAAAGAGTGATATTAAGAAAAATTCTAGACATTATGCTAAAAGACAATACACATTTTTTAATCATCAGTTTAATCTTACTTGGTTTAATACTAATTATGATAACTTTGATAAAACAATAAATGAAGTAATTAATTATATAGATAATAAATAAAGGAGTGAAGCTATGTTTAAAGAATTACCTGAAATTTATGTTAATGCTATAAAAAATATGCAAGATTTTTTACAATCAAATTATAAAGACCAACTTCTGCTATTTACTTTAACAGGAAGTGCTTCCTTTGGAAAGGTGTTTGAAAATGTAAGTGATATTGATTTTTTCCTAATAATTAATAATCCTACTAAAGACGATTATGAAAGAATATTTAGCTTTAAACAAACCCTTGGAATAAAATGTGATCTTATTATTCACTCATTATTTGAAGTTAATCATTTATATTTAACATTTGTAGGATTTTTAAATTTATATTTAATTCAGAACAATATTATTTCTCCTATTTATAGGAATAAGTCATTTAGATTCACTATTCCAAAAGAAAGAGTCATTTATTCACTTATAGAAAACATTGAATTTAGTTTAATTAGAATTAAAAGAATAGTTTATGACTATCACGACAAAAATCCTCAATTATTAATAAAAACTATAGGTTATTTATTAAAAAACTATTTTGCTTTACAAAATATATATACAAAAAATTTACAAGATGCTTTAGAACAATTTCAAAAATTGACTAACACATATATAACTTTTGATCTTGGCGCTGCACGTAGAGGAGATATTAGTGATGATGAATATAAAAAACTAATAAACTATGTTGATTATCTGATAAATTACTTTCAAAATTTAGATTTATATAAAAAAGAACTTAATAATTAACATATGTAACCATCATGTCAAATAATATAAACAAATCTTTATAAAAAGCCTTTTCTATGTTATTATAAAAGTAACTAGAAAGGTTTTTTGTTATGAAAGAAAAAATAATTAAATTAGTAGAATTATTCTTACTATTAAGTCCATTATTTGATATGTTAACTGCTTTCTGTCTTAAAGTATTAAATATAGACTTTACTATTGGAATGATAGTAAGATTTATAATTATGTTAATATGCTTATTTTATATAATTTTTATTTATAAAAAGAAAGATAAAAAATATCTTCTCTTAATATTAGGTAGTATTTTTATTTACTTGTTAATATTCTTAACTGTAATGATTATAGATAAAGATACTAGTATTTTACTATATGAAGGGAAAAATGCTCTTAGAACTTTCTATTTTCCTGTCCTTTTAATAACTTTTTATGCTATTACAAAAGACAATAAAACTTTTATTAATAATAAGACTATAATTACTGTTTATATTATTTATCTTCTTGGAATATTTATCCCTGATATTTTAGGAATAGGCTTTGATAGTTATGAAATAACTAAAACAGGAAGTATTGGTTTCTTTAATGCTGCTAATGAGATAAGTGCAATTATTTCGATATTGATGCCTTTCTTCTTACTTTATCTTTATGAAAAGAAAAGCTTTATTCTAACAGTTCTTCTAATAGGAATATTAGTCTTTGATATATTAAGTATAGGTACTAAAGGACCATTACTTGCTTTTTTCCTTATCTTAGGTGTAATTGTCTTAATATATATACTTTATTTAGTAAAAGAAAAACTATATAAAAGATTATCTCTTCTTTTAGGAATATTTGTCTTATTTATTTTCTTTCTAAGTGTTTATTTACCAAAAACAGCTTTTTATAAAAATATAGAAATTCATCTTGATTTCTTAGGAGTAGAATCTATTTCTGCAGTATTTACTGATTATGAATTGTTTGACCACTTTGTTTTTAGTTCCCGTCTTAAATTTTTATCTAATACTTATGATAGTTATAGTAAGGCACCTCTTCAAGAAAAGATATTTGGTATAGGTTATATAGAAAATTATAATAGTGATAATGAAACTACTAAAATGATTGAAATGGATTATTTTGATATCTTATTTAGACATGGTATTATAGGTTTTATACTTTATATTTCTATCTTTATTTATTTCCTAGTTAAATCTATTAAACATACTATATCTTTAAAAAATATACCTTATAAAATATGTATGAGCCTGTCTTTATTTCTAATCATCCTTTTAGCATTTATGACAGGACATGTTTTACTAGCACCATCAGTTAGTATCTTTGTAGCATTACTCTTAACAAAGAAAGAAGGTAGTTTATGCGAAAATTGATTTTTATAATTATTAATTATAATGATTATCCTAAAACAAAAAGATTACTTGATAATATAAAAGATTATAAAGTAATAGACCATATTTATATTGTAGATAATCATTCTAATGATAACTCTTATGATAAATTAAATAAAATAAAACTAGATAAATTAACAGTTATAAGAACAGAAGAAAATAAAGGATTTGCCTATGCTCTTAATATAGGAGCGAAAGAAGTTATTAAAAAATATGGAAAAGCTGACATTATATTTTCTAACTCTGATATTATTATTAATAGTAATGAGAATCTAGAAATATTAAAAAAGACCCTTGATAAAAAGGATGTAGGACTAGTAGGACCAGTTATTTATGAGCAAGGTCACTTAAATAGAGGTTGGCACTTACCAAGTCCTAAAGATGAAATACTTGCAAATCTTCCCTTGATTGGTAGAAAATTTATAACTAGAAATCATTATAAAGAAGATTATTATAAAAATGAAACTAGCGAAGTAGAAGTATTGTCATTTTGTTTTTTCTTAATAAAAACAAAAGTTATAGAAGAAATAAACTTCTTTGATGAGAATACCTTTCTATATTATGAAGAAAATATAACATCATCTAAACTAAAAAATACTAAATATAGAATGCTAGTTAATAATAATATTACTATTATTCATGACCATTCAGCATCTATTGATAAAAGTATAAACTATATTAATAAATTTAAGATTCTTAAAAAAAGTCAGGTTTATTTTGAAGAACATTATAATAAAGCCAGTAAATTAGAATTATTCTTATTAAAACTAACAATTAGGTTAACACTAATAACTTTATATGTTAGAATATTTATTAGAGGAGGTTTGAAGAAATGAAAGGAATAATACTAGCAGGAGGTAGCGGAACTAGACTATATCCTTTAACAGAAGTTACCAGTAAACAACTTATGCCTATTTATGATAAGCCTATGATATATTATCCTTTATCTGTTTTAATGCAAGCAGAAATAAGAGATATTTTAGTAATATCAACACCTAAAGATTTACCTAGATTTAAAGAATTATTAGGAAATGGAGAAAAATTTGGTGTTAATTTATCATATGTAGAACAACCTAAACCTAATGGTTTAGCTGAAGCATTTATTTTAGGTAAAGATTTTATTGGTGATGATACTTGTTGTATGGTATTGGGGGATAATATCTTTTATGGTCCTAACTTAAAAAAAGAACTATTAAGAGCAAAAGATAATGCTTCTAATGGTAGTGCAACTGTCTTTGGTTATCATGTTCATGATCCAGAACGCTTTGGTATTGTCGAATTTGATAAGACAGGTAAAGTTTTAAGTGTCGAAGAAAAACCTGCTAATCCTAAGAGTAATTATGCTGTAACAGGATTATACTTCTATGACAATACTGCTGTTAAAAAAGCAGCAACTTTAAAGCCATCAGCACGAGGAGAATTAGAAATAACAGACTTAAATAAATTATTCTTAAATGAAGATAAATTAAATGTTATTACTTTGAATGAAGGTTATGGTTGGTTTGATACAGGTACATTTAAAAGTTTATTCTCAGCCACTAACTTTGTAGCAACTATCCAGGAACATCAAAATATCACTATTTGTTGTCCTGAAGAAATTGCTTATAAAAATGGTTGGTTAGATAAAGAAACTGTTTTAAAACAAGCAGAATTAATGAAAAAGAATACTTATGGGAAACACTTATTAGAAATTGTAAAGGAGAAGTAGAATGAAAAAAATAGAAACTGAATTATTGGATTGTTATATCTTAGAACCAGATAGATTTGGCGATGAAAGAGGATATTTTTCACCATACTATATAGAATCTAATTTAAAAGAATTAGGATTTAAAGGAGTAGTTCAAGCGAATAGAAGTAAAAGTGCTAAAGGAGTAGTAAGAGGTTTACACTTTCAAGAAAATCCCAAATGTCAAGCAAAGATAGTTGAAGTAATAAGAGGTTCTGCAATAGATGTAGTTGTTGATATTAGAAGAAATTCAGATACTTATGGAAAATATACAGCAGTTAAATTAACAGAAGATAATAATAGACAACTATATGTACCGCGTGGTTTTGCCCATGGTTTCATTTCCCTAGAAGATGATACAATCTTCCAATATCTAGTAGATAATGATTATGCCCCTTCTATGGAAGGAGGAATTCTATGGAATGATCCTGATTTAGGTATTGATTGGGATAAATTATTTCAAGAAAATGGTATAGAAAATCCAATTTTATCAGAAAAAGATAAAATTCATCCAACATTAAAGGATTCTAAAGTAGTATTTGAAAGGGAGGATAAATAATGAAATACTTAATTACTGGTTATAAAGGACAACTTGGTTTTGATATTAAAAGAGAATTATTAAAAAGGGGAGTAAGCGAAGAAGATATTTTAGCAGTAGATAAAGATGAGATGGATATTACAAAAAAAGATGAAGTAGATAAAGTAGTTAAAAGCTTTAATCCTAATGTTATCTTTCATTGTGCTGCTTGGACTGCCGTTGATAAAGCGGAAGATATGAAAGATATAGTTTATGATATTAATGTAAATGGTGCTAAGAATATGACAGATGCTGCAATTGATGTAGATGCAACTATTCTTTATATGTCAACAGACTATGTCTTTGATGGTACTAAGAAAGAGCTATATACAGAAGAGGATAAAGTTAATCCTAAAAGTGTTTATGGAGAAACTAAATATTTAGGAGAAGAAGAAGTTAGACGTAATCCTAAACATTATATTACAAGAATATCTTGGGTATTTGGTATTAATGGACATAATTTTGTTAAGACAATGTTAAAACTTTCTGAAAAGCATAAAGAACTAAATGTAGTAAATGATCAAATAGGTAGTCCTACTTATACAGTAGATCTTGCTAAAATACTAGTAGATATGGCAAATACTGATAAATATGGTACATATAACGTTACTAATAATGGATATTGCAGCTGGGATGAATTTGCAAACTATATATTTGAGTCAAATGGTATAAATGATATCTTGGTAAATGGTGTTACAACAGAAGAATATTTAAAAATTTCTGGTATTAAACAAGCATATAGACCAAGAAATTCTTGTTTAGATAAATCTAAATTAGAAGAAAATTTTGAACTTCTACCATCTTGGAAAGATGCTATTAATAGATATAATAAAGAATTAGAAGAACAAAAACAGCTAGTAAAAAAAATATAATATAAAGGAGATTTTATGCTTGAAGTTAAACATATTACAAAATACTATGGAAAAAATAAAGCCGTAGATGATTTGTCATTTACGGTTAAAAACGGTGAGATATTTGGTCTATTAGGAGAAAATGGAGCAGGTAAAACAACTACTTTTAGAATTATTATGGGATTAATTGATGCCTCTTTAGGAGAAGTTTTACTTGATGGTAAGAAAATAGATTATAACTTAACTGATAAAATAGGTTTTGTTACAGAAGAAAGAAGTCTTCTAACTAAACTTACTGTATTTGAACAATTAAAATTCTATGGAGTTTTAAAAGGTTTAGATGAAAGAAAGGTAGAAAAAGATATTGATAAATGGTTAGAAAAGTTTGAAATAACTGATTATAAAAATAGAAAAATTAAAGAACTATCTAAAGGTAATCAACAAAAAGTACAGTTTATTTCTGCTATTATGAATAATCCTAAGTTATTAATTCTTGATGAACCTTTTACAGGTCTTGACCCTATTAATGTAAAAATGATGAAAGAAGCGATTTATGAATTACAAAAGAAAGGTGCATCTATTATCTTTTCTTCTCATCAAATGGAATATATTGAAGACTTTTGTGAAAAGTTAGTAATTTTAGTAAAAGGACATTCTATTGTAAGAGGATCATTAAAAGAAATAAAAGAAAGTTTTGGTATTAAAAATATTATGTTAAGAGGTAAGGATTTACCAATTGAAAAGATAAAGAAAATTAAAGGAGTTATAGATGTTACTAAAGTAAAAGGTGAGTTAGAAATAAAAATAGAAGATAAATTAGTAGCATCTAAAGTCTTTGATATTGTTAAAGACTATGATATTACTAAATATGATGTAGTAGAGCCTACTTTAAATGAAATATTTATAAAGAAAGTGGGTGAATATAATGAGTAGAAAGTTTCTTTATTTAACTAAAGTAAGTTTAAAGAAAAAAACAAATTCTAAATGGTTTGTTATTACTAATATAATACTTGCTATAGCAATTATTCTTCTTTTAAATATAAACTCTGTTATTACATTCTTTGGAGGAGATTTTGATAGTAAAACTACTTTAATAGTAGTTGATAATAATACTAATAGTTATGATTTATTAAAAGCAAATATAAAGGAATATTCTAAGTCTTTAAGTAATGAAGAAGAAGAAGATATAAAATTAACTGTAAAAGAATCTAATAAAACTAAAGAAGAATTAGAAAAAGAACTAGAAGATGATGAGATAATATTAGAACTAAATAATGATAATACTGAATATTTAAAAGCAGAAGTTATTTCTAATGAAAAGATTGATAATATGACTTATCAAATATTATCTCAGAGTTTAAATGCTACTAAAACTACTATAGGTATGACTATAAATAATATAGATCCTACTGTTCTTTCTGAAATATCTAATCCTACTACAATAAATAGAGTAGTATTAAATGATAATGCTAGTGTAGATGAGAATATGTCTTTAATTATGGGAAGTGTTTTTCCAACAATTATATTACCATTCTTTATGCTTACTCTTTTCCTAATTCAAATGGTAGGAGGAGAAATATGCGAAGAAAAGACAACTCGTAGTATGGAGATAATTATTTCTAATGTTTCTCCAAAAATACATTTATTATCTAAAATACTTGCTAATAATATCTTTGTTATCTTACAAGGCTTATTATTAATAGTATATTCTGTTATTGGTCTATTAATAAGTACTAATATGTTTAAAAGTGGTATGTCATTACCAAGTGATATTACATCAATTTATGATAGTTTAGTAGCAAGTGGCTTTATTGATAAGTTAATCTATGTAATACCATTAACATTAATACTAATAATTCTATCATTCATTGCCTATTCCTTAGTAGCAGGAATACTAGCTTCTATGACTGTTAATATGGAAGACTTCTCACAATTACAAACACCACTTGTATTTATCTCTTTAGGGGGATATTATCTAGCGATTATGGCAGGAATGTTTAATGGTTCCCTACTTATTAGAATACTTTCATATGTACCTTTTCTATCATCATTTGTTAGTCCAAGTCTTTATATGATGGGAGAAATAGGTATAATTGATATAATAATATCTATTATTGTTTTAATAGCATTTATCTACTTATTAATTCATTTTGGTATTAGAGTATATAAAGTAGGTATTCTAAATTATTCTAATGAAAAGATATGGAGTAAATTCTTTAAAGCTTTTAAAAGTAAAGATGTATAGTAATACATTTTGACTAGACAAATATTAAAATATATGTTATATTTATTACGAAAAATAAGCCAAAGTGGCAAGAATTCGTAATGGAGGAAATATGGAAATAAAAAGAGATTATTATTTGAATAAATTAATAAGTAAAAAACATAATCGTTTAATAAAGATAGTTACTGGTATAAGAAGATGTGGTAAATCTTATTTATTGGATCCATTGTTTACAGATTATTTAAAAAGTACTGGGGTAGATGATGAACATATCATCAAGCTAGAACTTGATAGAGAAAAGAATAAAGAGTATTTGGATTCTAAAAAACTAGATGATTATGTTAGATCAAAAATTAAAGATAATGATATGTATTATATAATTTTAGATGAAATACAACGTGTAGATGGTTTTGAGTTTGTTTTAAATGATTTTCTATATGAAAAAAATATGGATGTTTATGTAACAGGAAGTAATTCTAAATTTCTATCTAGTGACATTATAACAGAATTTAGAGGTAGGGGAGATGAAATTAGAGTTTATCCGCTTTCTTTTAGTGAATTTTCTTCTGTTTATGATGGCGATATCTATTCAGCTTGGAAAAAATATATAACATATGGAGGTTTACCGTTAGTATTTTTCAGTCCGACAGAAGAAGAAAAAGTTAATTATCTTAATAAACAAAAAGACAATGTTTATTTAAATGATGTAGTTGAGAGATATAAAATTAGTAATGATAAGGAATTAAAGGAACTTGCAATAATGTTATCTTCAGGTATTGGTTCACTTACAAATCCTTTAAAATTATATAATACTTTTAAAAGCAAAAATACAAATACTTCTATTACTGATAAAACAATATATAATTATTTAAATTATTTAGAAGATGCTTTTCTAATAGAAAAGGCTTTAAGGTATGATATAAAGGGTAAAAAATATATAGAAACACCTTATAAATACTATTTTACAGATATTGGAATTAGGAATGCTTTTATTGGTTTTAGACAAATAGAAGAGTCACATATTATGGAAAACATAATATACATAGAACTTAAAAGAAGAGGATATAATGTTGATGTAGGAGTTGTTGAGATTAGGGAAAAAAGTAATAGAAAAAAAATAGAAATAGATTTTGTTATTAATAAAGGTTATGACAGAATCTATATTCAATCTGCATTAAATATAGATTCTGATGATAAGAAATATCAAGAATTACGCCCTCTTGTTAACGTTAATGACTTTTTTAAAAAGATTATTATTGTAGGTAAAGATATTCCTAGATATAAAAATGAAAAAGGTATACTTATAATGGGAATTTATGATTTTCTATTAAATGATGATAGTTTAGATTATTAAATACCCTATTTGAAGATGAATTAAATATTTGGATATTTGTATTCGTCTTTTTCTTTATAATTGCTTAATTCTGTGATAGACTAATATTAGAAAGGTAGTGAACTTATGAAT
Organism: uncultured Bacilli bacterium; assembly: GCA_944363685.1. Lineage (GTDB taxonomy): Bacteria > Bacillota_I > Bacilli_A > RF39 > UBA660 > Onthousia. The sequence goes on along the minus strand of CALVUV010000011.1, from coordinate 1,400 downwards.
AGAGTTGTTATTATAGGTTGTGGTAATGTAGGACTTAGTTATTTACATAAACTTTGTTTAACAGATATGTCTCTTGATATTAGTTTAATTGATTTAGATGAAGAGAAAGTAATAGGAGAAATACTTGATATAGAACAATCTTTAATATATAGAAATAGTAATATTAAATTAAAATTAGGTACTTACGATGATTGTAATAAAGCTGATATCATTGTAATAAGTGCAGGGGTACCTCAATCATCTAATGACAGATTAAAAGACTTAGAAAAAGCTAATAAGATAATTGTTGATATTACTAATAGAATTAGAAGTACAGAGTTTAAAGGTATTTATTTAGTCGCTTGTAATCCTTTAGATGTTATTACAGAACTTGTCGCTCACTATACAGATCATCCTTTTAATAAAGTAATAGGAACAGGAACAATGTTAGATACAGCAAGATTAAAATCATTAATTAGTAAAGAAATAGATGTTAAACCAACTGATATAAATGTATATGTTTTAGGAGAACATGGTAATAGTCAGTTTGTTGCATGGAGTAACGCTAATATAGGATTACAAAATTTAAGTGGATTTTTAAGTCTAGAAGAAAAAGAACAACTAGAAGAAGAAACTAGACATATGGGAGGAGTTATTGTTAGACATAAAGGTTATACTAGTGAAGGTATAGCATCATGTTTATTAGAACTAACATTATGTATTATTAATGATTTAAAGAAAGTATATCCTGTCTCTAATTATAATACTACTTATGATGTATATCTATCTACTCCTTGTATTATAGGTAAAAATGGAATAGAAAAAGTTATTAATATAAAGTTAACTGAAGAAGAGGAAGAAAAATTAGAAGAATCAAGCGAAGTAATAAATAATGCAATAGATAAAATATTGCCAAAAGAATTATATTAGAGGAGGTATTTAGATGATTAATTTAATTTTTTTAGTTATTATATTCTTATTTATGGCTATTGAAGTAGTATGTGCTTATAAGTTCTTTAGAATAAAAAATATTAAGTTAGGAATTTTTTCTGCAATTTATTTCATATTAACTTTAATTCTAACTTTAAATTATTTTTCTATTCGTGATGTTGCTACAGAAAATGAACTTGAAAGTATAATTAATGGTTTAACAGACTTTAATATTATGGCTATATTAGTATTATTACTTAATATAGGTATGATTGTAATTAGTATAATAAGTATACTTAAATTAAGTAAGAGTAAAATTAAGAAGAAATAAATTGTAAAGTTTCAAAAAAATATTGTAATAGATTATTTATTTGTGTTAATATTTATATAGAGAATAAATAAGAAAGAAGGTAAAATGTAGAATGACAAACTTCTTTCTACTAGAAATAGAATAAAATGACGAATTATTTTACCCTAGATTTATATATAAA
>CALVUV010000010.1 GCA_944363685.1 uncultured Bacilli bacterium | reverse complement strand
GCACTAACAGAATTTGAAAAATATAGAGTAAAACAAGATAAATTATATAAATCAGATTTTGATTTATTGTTGGAAGAAAGTAGTAAAGTGGGTGATAGTAATGGTAAATGAAGAAAAAGGTTTCCAAAAAGGAAGGATTAACTGGTTGATTACGATTTATTGTAACCCTCAAGCAAACTCTTATAAATAAAGACTTTCTTCGATTTTAAAACTTGCATATTTTCATTAAAAAACACTTAAAATCAATAAAAATATAGCAATTTTAACAATATTTATAATAGGAATTAGAATGGTGATTACGACATTGTAACCCCCAATAAAAATCATACATTTAACATTAGATATAATTAAATATATAATTTTAGTTGGAGTGTGATTTTATGAATAAATATAATATCAAAAAGTTAGCAGAAAAATTAGAAAGATGCAGAAATGTAAATCTTGATGATATAAAATTAGAAGATGTGGATGAAATAACAGATATAAAAATAAATAGAAGAAAACCTAGTAATGAAAGAATATTGGATTTTATTATGAAGACAAAGAATCCTTATATATTTAATGTAAATGGAAAATTGGTTAGAATCAGATTTTCTGATACTGATAAAACTGCTGATGATTGTTTTGCCAGAGTTTTAGAAAAATTATATAGATAACAGGAGGAAAATAAAATGCGTTTAACGAGAAGATTTATAATAAAGAGTATAGATAATATAAAGTTAACTAGTCCTATTAAATACGAAAGATACTATATAAATGATAATTTGAGAATTCAAAGAAAAAATAATATATTTGAAAAAGAAATTTTAAATGAAGAAAATATTATTGTAGAAAAAGTAAAAATTTTAGAAAATGAATTTAATAAATTAAAAGAGACTGCATATTCGAAAATAATAAGAAATAGTTACTTATATTTGGATGATGCTAGAATTTCTGTAAAAAAATATTTAGGAAAATATGAAGGACTAATTAGAGTTGAAGTAAAGTTTAATTCTATTGAAGAAATGAATAATTATAGAAAAGAAAGCTGGATGGGAATGGAGATTACAAATTCTCCATTAGCCTTTGATAAAGATTTAAGCAAGTTAACGGAGCAAGAATTTCTGTTAGAATTAAATAAATATATAAGGAAGTGAAAAGTCATGGAAAACAATCAACAGAATTCAACAAACATCAACTGGTATCCAGGCCATATGGCAAAAACAAAAAGAGAAATAAGAGAAAAGATTAATCTAATAGATATAATCTATGAAGTAATAGATGCAAGAATGCCTATATCATCTAAGATTAAAGATATAGATGATTTAATTAAAGATAAACCTAGAATATTAATAATGACTAAATATGATTTATGTGATAAAAAAGAAACTGATAAATTTATTAGTTATTATGAGAGTCTTGGCTATAAAGTAGTACCAGTTGATTTAGCAAATAATAAAAATGTTAAGAAAGTTTTAGAGTTAAGTGAAAGTGTTAGTAAAGAATTAAATGAAAAAAGAAAATCTAAAGGGTTAAAACCTCGTAACTTAAGAGCTTTAATTATAGGTATACCTAATGTAGGTAAGAGTACTTTAATTAATAGATTAGTAGGTAAGAAAGCAGCAGGTGTTGGTAATAAGCCAGGATTTACTAAGAGTCTTTCTTGGATTAGAATTAATAAAGATATAGATTTATTAGATTCACCTGGTATTTTATGGCCTAAATTAGAAGATCAATATGAGGCGAGAATCTTAGCAATATTTTCATCTATTAAAGAAGAGATACTTAATAAAGAAGATTTAGCTCTCTTTGCAATAGATATTTTAACTAAACTATATAAAGAAAAACTAGAAAGTCGTTATAATATAAAAGTAGATAATATGACTAATATAGAGATAATGGAAGAAATTGCAAAGAAAAGAGGATGTATTACTAAAGGTAATATTACTGATTATGAAAGAACATCTACTATTATTTTAAATGATGTTAAAAATAATGCTTTTAAGGAAATAACTTTAGATAGAAAATAAAAAAAGAAATGTGCGTGTACACTATCCACATTTCTTTATCTTTCCATAGCATTTACTGCTTTAGTAAGTCTTGATTTTAATCTAGCAGCTTTATTCTTATGAACTTGTCCACTAGTACAAGCTTTATCTACTCTTTGTAATGCAATGTTTAATTTGTTTGATGCTTCTTCTTTATTTCCTGCTACTACTGCTTTTTCACAATTTTTGATAGCAGTTCTCATACTAGAGTTAACTAAAGTATTAACATCTCTTTTTCTAGCATTACTACGTACTCTTTTTTTAGCACTTCTAATATTTGGCATAATTTCACCTCACTTTTTGTAAACAATCTAATTTTACCAAATAATATACTATTTTGCAAATATTTTTGTAATATTTTGTTAATACTAATTTTGGGTGATTATAATGAGTTCAATAGATTTAAGTAAATATAGAATAAGAACTGACTTAATAGTAGAGCATCTTAATAATTTTGGGGAATATAAAAAAACTGAAGAATTATATAAAGATATTAGAATAGAGACTATTAATGTTGATAGTGATATGTCTAATACTATATCTAAAAAAGAGGGTATTTATAAGACTATTTATTTTGAAGATGTAACAGATGAAGTTAATTTTAATAATTTATTAAATGCTACTATTAAGGCTTTAAAAGACTTATTTAATAGTATTAATATTAAAGATAATGCAAGTGTTTTAATAGTAGGACTTGGTAATAGGAAAGCGACTCCTGATGCTTTAGGGCCTTTAACTATTGATTCTATTAAAATAACAAGACAAATAGTTGAGTTAGGACTTCCATTAGATTCTAAATATAGAGTAATATCATCAATAGTTCCTGGTGTTATGGGGACAACTGGAATAGAGACTAAAGAAATAATAGAAGGTGTGATAGAAAAAACTAAACCAGATTTTTTAATTGTAATAGATGCCCTTGCGGCCTCAAGTTTAGAGCGTATTAATAAAACAATTCAATTAACTGATACAGGTATACATCCTGGTAGTGGTCTTTTAAATAATAGATATGAAATAAGTAAAGAAACTTTAGGTATTCCTGTTATTGCTATAGGTATACCAACTGTTGTAGATGCTACTACTATAGTTAGTAATACTATTAATTATATCTTTAGACATTTTTCTTATGAAAAAGAAAATATTAATAATAATAAATTAAAATTAGTTCCTCCTACTAGTAGAAATTATAAAGAACATAAAAATACTTTAAATGAGGAAGAAAAAGAAGAAGTAATGGGTTTAATAGGTAATTTAGAAGAAGATGAAGTTAAGGCTCTTATTACAGAAGTATTAACACCTTTAGGTTATAATCTTTTAGTAACTCCTAAAGAAGTAGACTTTGTTATTGAAAGACTTAGTAGTTTATTAAGTAAAGCTTTAAATAAAAGTTTAGAAATAAATTAATTCGACACTATTCTAATACTCCTTTTATTACTATGTAATAAAGGAGAATTTTTATGAAGAAGAAATTTGTATCTAAAAATAGAAAATCTAAAAAAAGAAAATATAAAGTTTTCTTCTTTTTCCTTGTAGTTTTTTCTTCCTTTCTATTTACTGTTAAAACTTTATCTAAGTTTAATCTTCCATATCAAAATAGTGATGTAGTAAAATTCCTAATTGAAAATAATAATCCATTTGTAGTTAATAGTAAATCTAATTATAGTTATTTTCATAAGCTTATGACTAAATTAATTAATTTAGATATATCTAAGCCTTTATCTATTTTAGATAGTAATTACAGAGGGTTAACTAAAGGGGTAGAAGTAAAAGAAGTTAAGACGGTGAATAATGAAGTAATTAATAATAATCCTACTATTTATTTATATAATTCTCATGATACGGAAGAATATAAACCAACATCTTTTGCAGAGTATAGTGTTATGCCTACAGTAAAACTTAATAATTATGTTTTGAAAGAAGAACTTGAAAATAAAGGTTTTAATGTTTTGGTTGAAGAGACTACTATTAGTAGTATTAGAAGTAGTTTAGGACTTAATTATGCAGGAAGTTATGATGCTAGTAGAGTATTAATGGAACAAGCGAAAGAAAAGTTTCCTAGTTTAATATATTTTATAGATTTACATAGAGATTCTCTAAGTCATGATAAAACAACTCTAACTTATAATGATAAGAGTTATGCTAAAGTAATGTTTTTAGTAGGATTAGAAAATCCTAATTATCAGGGAAATTTAGATTTTAGTACGAAAATAAGTGACTTAATAAATACTAAGATACCAGGTCTTTCTAAAGGTATATATGAAAAAGAAGGAGCAGGAGTAAATGGAGTTTATAATCAAGATTTTTCTAATAGAACAATTTTAATTGAAATAGGGGGACCTGAAAATACTATAGATGAAGTGTATGAGACACTTTTAGTTTTAAGCGAAGTCTTAAGTGAGGTGATAAATAGTGACCAAAACTAATTTAGCAAGACTTATTATTTTAATATTAGTGTTTCTTTTCTTTGTCTTATACTTTATGCAAGCATCAGGGTATAATGAATATGCTAAAAATAGAGAAAATATGTTAACAGAAGAACAAATAAAAGAATATGAAGAAGATATTGCAGCAGGTAAGGATGTAACTATTAAAGATTATGTTAATAAAGATAAAGTTAACTATGAAAATAATATTTCTAAACTAGGGCTTGATTTATCTTATTTAATAGAAAATGCTTTTAATAAGGGTATGAATGCTTTTTTTAATATGTTAAATGAAGCGATTAGTTCTTGATTAATTTTAGTTTTATGTTATTATATCAGTAGGAGTGATAATAATTTAGTTTTATTTTTAGTTAAGAATTTAAAATGGGATAATGAATCTAAAAATATGAAATTTTTCTCTTTAGATAATTTACCAGAGAATCAAAATGATCCTGATTTAATTGAAAGATATAAAGTAAAAGTAAAAAATAAAAGTTAGAAAAGTTAGAAAGCTAGAAATGTTTCTAGTTTTTTCATCTATATGGAAAGTAAGTGGTAGTTATATGCATAAAGTTGATGCAGTGTATATACATATTCCTTTTTGTAATTATATTTGTGCATACTGTGATTTTTGTAAAATCTTTTATAATAAAGAGTATGTTAATAGGTATTTAGATGCTTTAGACCAAGAAATAATAAATAATTATAAGGGTGAAGTGATAACATCATTATATATTGGTGGTGGCACTCCTAGCAGTCTTGATTTAGAAGAATTAGAAAAGTTATTAAAGACTTTAAAAATATTTAATTTAAGTAAAGATTGTGAAATTACTTTTGAATCTAATGCTGATAGTCTTTCTTTAGATAAAATTAAATTATTAAAAGATTTTGGTGTTAATAGAGTTAGTCTTGGAGTTGAAACAATTAATAAAAAATTACAAGATGTACTTGAGAGGAGAACTAGTAAAGATACTGTTATTAATTGTATTAATAATTTAAAAAGCGTTGGTATTACTAATATAAATGTGGATTTGATATATGCTATTAAAGGAGAAACTTTAGAAGATTTAAATAATGATTTAGAGTTTCTATTATCATTAGATGTTCCTCATATATCTACATATTCTTTAATTATAGAGGATAATACTAAATTAAAGATAAAAGGGATTAAGAATATAGATAAAGTAATAGATAGAAATATGTATGATTTAATTTCTAAGACTTTAAAGAATAATAATTATATTCATTATGAGATATCTAATTTTTCTTATGATGGTTTTATGTCTAAACATAATTTAAAGTATTGGAGAAATTTAGAATATTATGGATTTGGTGTAGGAGCTAGTGGATATATAGATAATATTAGATATACTAATACTAGAAGTATTACTAATTATATAGATGGTAAAACTATTATAGATAAAGAAATAGTTACTTTAAAAGATAAAATGTTTTATGAAATTATGTTAGGATTTAGAACTAGTATGGGTATAGATAAGATAGAGTTTAAAGATAAATATAATGTAAGTATAGATAGAGTATTTAATTATAAAAGTCTTGTTGAAGAGAAAGTATTAGAAGAAGATTTAAAATATTTAAGAGTAAGAGAAGAATATTTTTATGTTTTAGATGAAGTTACTTTAAGATTTTTAGACACTTTACAAACAAATGTTTCTTTTGATATAATAAGTTAGAGCGAGGTAATTATGAATAAAAAAGAAATATTTTATGATGAAATTAATTATATAAAAGATGAAAATTTAAGGAAAAGTCTTGGTGAATTAATAGAATTATTACCAGATTATTTCTTTAGGGAACCTGCTACATCAACAGGTAAATATCATCCTAGTTATGCACAAGGTGATGGTGGACTTTTACGTCATACAAAAGCTGCTGTTAGAATTGGATATGAATTATTAAGTGATTTATCTATTGGTAAAAAGTATACTTCTCGTGAAAAAGATTTAATGCTTATGGCTTTACTTTTACACGATGGATTTAAAAAAGGACTTGTAGAAGAGAGATATACTCGTTTCGATCATCCTTTAATTGCTAGTAAAGTTATTCTTGATAATTATGAAAAAGTAGGACTTAGTTTAGAGGATGCAACTTTTATAAGTGATGCTATTAAGACTCATATGGGTGATTATACAGTTGATTATAATGGTAACGAAGTGTTAGAAAAACCTCATACTAAATATCAAAACTTTGTCCATATGTGTGATTTTTTGGCTAGTCGTAAATGCTTGTTAGTTCCATTTAATGAGCATAATAATATAGAAATATAGGAGAATTAATATGGGTAAAATTATTGTTATTGAAGGAATAGAAGGTAGTGGAAAAGAAACACAAAGTAAGTTATTAGTAGAATCTTTAAATAAAATGGGAATTAAATCTATAGAGTTTTCTTTTCCTATGTATGATACTCCTACGGGAAAAATCTTTAAAGAATATTTTTTAAGTAACAATAATTATTTTCAAGAGGGATATGAAAATCTTGATCCCGAACTTGTATGCCTATATACTGCTGCAGATCGTAAGTACAATATTAATAAAATAAATAAATATCTTTCAGATGACTATATCGTAGTAATCAATCGTTATACTAGTTCTAATATGGCTAATCAGGGTAGTAAATATGAAGACTCTGAAGATAGATTTTATATGTATCAATGGATTGATAAATTAGAATATTGGCTTTTAAAATTACCTAAACCAGACTATACCATATTACTTAATATGCCCTATAAATATAATAAACAAATATCATTCGATTTAAGTCTGGAAAAGTCTAAAGAAGAAAGAGTATTACAAGCTTATTTAGAACTTGCAGGACTTTATAATTGGGATGTTATAGATTGTGTTTTGGATAATAAAGAGAAGACTATAGATGAAATACATAAAGAAATAATAGAATTACTAAAGAATAAAGGTATAATTTAGAGTTTTTAGGAGATGTTATTAGTAGGTGATAATATGGATTACTTATTAATACTTTTAAAAACTCTTTTCTTTTATTTTGCAATAGTTCTCTTTTATCGCTTTATGGGTAAAAGAGAAGTAGGAGAACTTGGTATAATCGATTTAATAGTTTCAATATTAATAGCAGAACTTGCAGCGATTAGTATTGAAAAATATAATACTAGTATCTTTTTAATGCTTTTACCTATTACTCTTTTAGTAATATTACAAATAGTACTTGCTAAAGTCTCATTAAAAAGTGATAAACTTAGAAATATGTTAGATGGAGAAGCTTCTATGATTATAGATAATGGTAAAGTTAATTTTAAAGAAATGATAAAACAAAGATATAATTTAGAAGATTTACTTACACAGTTAAGGGCTAGAAATGTTAAAAGTATAGAAGAAGTAGAATATGCAATACTTGAAACTAGTGGTAAATTATCTGTTTTTACTAAAGATGCTAAAAATAGTGGACCTTATCCTTTACCAATAATTCTCGATGGTAAGATTCAAGAGATGACTTTAAAAAGGTTAAATAAAAAAGAGAAATGGCTTAATGAGTTATTAGAAGCTAAGAAGGTAAAACTTGATGATGTGTTTTATGCATTTTATAAAGATAATCAGTTATTTATTATAAAAAATAGTGATTGTATCTCTTAATTAGACAAAATTATTAAATTAAAAATAATATGATAAGGGTATGAGAAAAGAATTATTTTTACTACTTATCATTTTTTTATTATTTTTAGTTTATATTTTTATACCAAGTAAGAGTGAAGAAGAAAAAAGTGAGGTGACTGAGAGAAAAGCTGTATTTATTTCTTATATAGAACTTGGTAATTATATTAGAGGTAAAGATGTTAGTGATGCTAAAAAGACAATTGATGATATGATAAAAAATGTTAATAATTTTGGTTTTAATATGATTATATTACAAGTTAGGAGTTTTAGTGATGCTATATATCCTTCAACTATATTTCCTAGTAGTAGAAGTGTTGTAAATATGGAAGGAGATAATCTTTCTTTTGATGTATTAGATTACTTTATAAAAATAGCTCATAAAAATAATATAGAGTTACATGCTTGGATTAATCCTTATAGAATTAGTAATGATACTGATATTAATGTTATAAGTAAAGATAATCCTGCTTATAAATTATTAAATACTGATTCTATAAAAGTCATAGATAATGTAGGGATATATTATAATCCTGCTAGTAGTGAAGTGCTTGATTTAATACTTGATGGAATAGAAGAAATTATTAAGAATTATGATGTTGATGGAATACATTTTGATGATTATTTTTATCCTAAGAGTAGTGATATTGATTATATAGAGTATAATATAGCGAAAGATTTAGATAGTAGTTTAACTTTACAAGAATTTAGATTAAATGTAATTACTTCTTTAATAAAGAAGAGTTATGATTTAATTAAAGATTATGATAAATCTATTCTTTTTGGAATATCTCCTGATGGTAATATTGATAATAATTATAATAGTAATTATGTAGATACAAGACTTTTTTGTAGTGAGAAGGGCTATCTTGATTATATAATGCCACAAGTATATTATGGATTTTTAAATAGTGTTAAACCTTTTGAAGATACAGTTAAATCGTGGAATAATTTAATTACTAATGGGATAGATTTAATCCCTGCACTTGCTTTTTATAAGACTGGTAATATAGATGAGTTTGCTAAAGAAGGGGTTAATGAATGGATTGATTATAATAATATTATTGCAAGAGAAGTAATGTTAAGTCGAGAATTAACTAACTATAGTGGTTTTTCTATTTTTAGATATGATTCATTATTTAGTAATAATTTGTCTTTAAATGCTTTTTTAGAGAAAGAAAATTTAAAAAATATAATAAAAAATTAAATATTTATGTTATACTTTATTTAAGGTAGGTGATATATTGAGAAAGAACGGTTTTACATTAATAGAGTTACTTGCTACTATTTTAATACTTGCTTTATTAATGTTAGTGGCAGTGCCTAATGTTATGAGTACTATTGATAAGAATAAGCAGGATACTTATATTGAAGATGCTAAGAGAATGGTAACTTTAACAGAGTATGAGATTCGTAGTAATACAGATATTGAAGTACCTACTAATGGTAATTGTATTGTTGTTAAATTAAATGCTTTAGATACTTCTTCTTTAGAAGATGCTCCTGAGGGTGGAACATATGATTATAATAATTCTTTTGTTGTAGTTGCAAGAAGTGGAAGTAGTTATTTATATTATGTAACACTAATAGAAAACTATGATAGTGGTAAAAGAGGAGTAAATTTAACTAGTAGAGATAATTTAAATGATGAAGATGCTAGAAAGTATGTAGTTAGAGATAGTGAATTTACAACAAATAATATTTCAGTAGGCTCTACTTTACAGTTAGATGGTAATAATTTTACAATAAGTGGTATTGTTAGTAATGCATAATTATAAAGAATTATTGACATAAAAAAATAAAATTGATATGATTAAATAGAAAGATATGGAGGTTAATAGAAATATGAAAAGATTAAAAAACAGCAAAGGTTTTACATTAATTGAATTATTAGCAGTAATTATTATCTTAGCAATATTAATGACACTTGCTATTACAGCGATGAGTGGTTATATTGTTAAGGCAAGAAAGGATACTTTTATTACAACTGCACAACAATATGCTAATGCTGCAAGACTTAGTTTCGTAAATAATGAGTATGATACTCAAATTGCTAGAGGGAACTGTATTGCAGTTAAAACTTCAGGTATTGAGCTAGAAAGTGGTTCTACTGATAGTCCATTTGGTAATGCTTTTTCGGCTAATGATAGTTATGTTGTAATACGAAATGTTGCTGGTGCGACAGATGAAAGTGATAAATATGAGTATTATGTACAAATGGTAGATAGTAAGGGAAATGGCTTTGGTTTAATGAGAGAAGCTGATGTAGATAGAAAAAATGTAATTCAAGAGAAAGTTAAATCTGCACCATCTCCAGCTGATAGTTATCAAACTTTACCTGCTAGTGTTAGTGAAAGTACTCCAAAACCATTAAAATTATTTAAAGGTGGAGCTTCTGGTACTGCTGATGGGTCTTGTAATTTAGTAGCAATTTATTAAAATATAATTATTTGTAAGAACAAGAATTTGATGTGAACCCCATTTGGTAGACATCGAAAAAAAAGAACAATAAAAATCAAGGGCGAACGAAGTGAGTTCATCTAGACCCTTGATTTTTATTATGTAATTATAATATTTATTCAAATAAAGCTTGTCTTTATTTGTTATCAATTAATAAATTAATCATGTATAGAACATCTTCTGCATATTCAACAATATTAGAATCAGGTTCTCCCATATCTGGACATATATGATTATATAATTTATAATCATATCCACCATTATTTTTTAAATACTCTATTACTACATCTAATTTATATATTAATTCATCTTTATTTATCATTTTTCTTATATCCTTTCTTTTTATTAACTTTCTTTCCTTTAATTCTAGTTGTATTATAAAATTCTATCCATTCTTCAACTAATTCTATGTAATTTTCTAAAGATGTGATATCATTGTTATACAAAGTTTCCTTTTTAAGGAGAGAGTGCCAGCTCTCAATTGGTGAGTCATCTATTGGAGTACCTTTTCTAGCCATAGAAATAGTAATACCATTAGATTCACAAATTGCTTTGTATTCATAAGATGTATATTGGAATCCTTGATCGCTATGCAAGATTAATCCAGATACATCTTTTCTTTTTGATATTGCTTCATTTAAAGTATCCATAACAAGTTTATTATCATTTCGTTTAGATATTTTATAAGCGATTACTTTTCTATCATATAAATCAATTATTGTTGATAAATATGCCCTAGAACCTTTAAATATAAGGTAAGTTACATCTGTATCCCAAACTTTGTTAGGTGCATCAGTAGTAAAATTCCTATTTAATAAATTTGGTTTAACATTATCTTCAATTCTTTCGTTCTTATTTTTCTTCTTTGATTTCCTAATATAGTTAGGCATTAAATTATATTTTTTCATTATTCTTAAAACCTTCTTTCCATTCATTACAACATCATATTTGATTTTTAGGCCTTCCACAATTCTACGATATCCATATGTGCCTTTAGAATCATCAAATATTTCTTTAATTATTAAATAATCATAATAATCAGGATCTTCCTTATTTCTATATTTATAATAAGTTTTAGGACTTATTTCTAATACGGCACACATATTGTATAACTTATAATTATCTCTATATAGATTAATAAAAGTTACTTTCTCTCTCGTTGTGCCTTGAGGAAGGCCTGGTATTTTTTTAATATTTCATATCTTTCTTTATAATCTTCTTTTGTTAAATCTTTTTCTTTTGGGCGACCTTTTGGTGATGAAAAGGTAGTTCCAGTTTTGCGATATTTTCTAACCATTGATTCAACTGTTTTCCAGCTTATGCCATATTCGTTAGCGAGTGAATGATAACCATAATTACCTGATAAGTACTTACCTACAATTTCTGTTCTTTCTTCATCTGTAAATTTATTAAATTTTTGCCCTTTTTTAGCCATAATAAATACACCTCCTTTCGAAGGTGTATTATACCATACTAATATATTCTTTTTTTTATTGTCTACTCTATGGGGTGCATTTCAATTTCTTGTTCTTTTTCTATTGATAAATTTGTAAAATTAGTTATAATAATTATTAGTTCTTTTGAGGAGGTATATGATGGCTAAATTACCTATATTAATCATTAATAATGCAATACTTTTTCCTAATATGGAATTTCGTAGTGAAACTGTTAATACTTATGAACAGGATATCATTAATAAGATAGATAATACTGATAGTAAAGAGTTTATTATAATTCATTCTATTGATAATATTAGTACAAATGATGTAACAGAATTTCCTAAAATAGGTCTTTTAGCAACTTTAACTTTAAAACTTAATATACCTAACTCTAAAATGCGTTATATAGTTGTTGGTCTTAAAAGAGTAGAGATAGATAGTTATGAAGAAGATGGAGATATCTATTGTGCTAATTATAATAAAATAGAGACTACTAATATAGATTATAAAGAAGAGACAATGTATTTGGATATGCTTTATCGTAATTATGAGAAATATGTTAGAGAAATATCTACTGTTAGTAATGCTATGTTAGGAGAAATATCATCAATAAATAACTTAGATGACTTAACAGATGTTATAGTTGCTTTCTTAAATCTTTCTCCTGATGTAAAAAAACAATATCTTTATGAGCTTAATCCTATTAGAAGAGCGATGAGTTTAGTTAGTCAGTTAAAAGAAGAGATAACTATCGCTAAATTAGAAAAAGAAATAGAAGTTAAAGTTCATAAAAAGATAGATGATAATCAAAGAAAATTTTATTTGCAGGAAAAATTAAAAGTTATATCTGATGAACTTGGAGAAGTTAGTAGTAAGAGTAGAACTATTGAAAAGTTTAATCAAAGATTAAAGAAACTTAGATGTTCTAATAGAGTTAAATTAAGAATAAAAGAAGAGATAAATAGATATTCTTCTATTAATGAATCATCTCCTGATGCTTCTATTTCTCGTGATTATATAGAGTTAATGTTATCTCTTCCTTGGGATTATAAGACTAGAGATATTACTGATATTAAAGAAATAGAAAAGTCTTTAGATAATAGTCATTTTGGCCTTGATAAAGTTAAATCTAGAATAGTTGAGTATATTGCTGTTAAACAGAATTCTCCTAAAGAGAAGAGTCCTATTTTATGTTTAATAGGTCCTCCTGGTGTTGGTAAGACTTCTCTTGCTAAGGCAATTGCTAAAGCGCTTAATAGACGTCTTGTTAATGTTTCGCTTGGAGGTATTAATGATGAAGCGGAGATTGTTGGACATAGAAGGACTTATGTAGGGGCAATGCCTGGTAGAATTATTAATGGAATTAGAAAATGTGGTAGTTCTAATCCTGTCTTTGTAATTGATGAAATAGATAAAATGACTAAGAATTTTAGAGGAGATCCTGCTAGTAGTCTTTTAGAAATATTAGATAAAGAACAAAATACAAACTTTTCTGATCATTACTTAGAAGAAGAATATGATTTATCTAATGTTTTGTTTATTGCTACTGCTAATTATCCTGATCAAATACCTCCTGAATTAAGGGATAGGTTAGAAATAATATATTTAGATTCTTATACAGAATATGAGAAACTTTCTATCGCTAAAAATTATTTAGTACCTAAATTACTTGATGAACATGGACTAACTTCATTACAATTACAATTTACTGATAAAGCAATACTAGATATAATTAATTACTATACTAAAGAAGCTGGTGTTAGATCACTTGAAAGATTACTTTCTAAAATTATGAGAAAGGTAGTTAAAAGAGTATTAACTGATAAAGATCAAGTTTTCTATTTAATAGATAGTGACTCTTTAGAAGAATATTTAGAAGATAAAATATATACTAGTTTTTTAAATAAAGAAACTAAATTAAAAGGAGTAGTTAATGGTCTTGCTTATACAGCTTTTGGTGGTGATGTATTACCTATTGAAGTAACCTATTATAAAGGAAATTCTAATTTAGTTTTAACTGGTTCACTTGGTGATGTTATGCAAGAATCTGCTCAGATTGCTCTTAGTTATATAAAAGCGAATAGTAAAACATTTAATTTAAAAAATGAAATCTTTAAAAATGATATTCATATCCATCTACCAGAGGGTGCTATTCCTAAAGAAGGACCTAGTGCAGGTATCGCTCTTACTACAGCATTACTTTCATCACTTGCTAATATTAAAATATCTACTAAAGTGGCAATGACAGGAGAGATTACTTTACAGGGTGATATCTTAGAAATAGGGGGATTAAAAGAAAAAGTATTAGGTGCTGTAAGAAGTGGTATTACTACTATATATGTACCTTTAAAAAATAAAAAAGATTTAAAAGATATACCAGATTATGTTAAAGATAAAGTAACATTTATATTTGTTTCTAATTATAAAGAAGTTTATGATAGACTATTTAGTAAGGAAAAAGATGTTGTATGCAATTAAGAGATTTAAGTATAGATGATAGACGTCTTGTTATTAGTATGAAAGCAGATTTAAGTAGTGAATATTATAAAGAAGCTTTACTTAGTAATGATATTAATACTAATTTAAAGGGACTTAATAATCTTTTAGAAGTAGATCCTGATTTTCTTCTTTTGGATAGTAACTTTTTAGAAGCGGCTTACTTTATTTCCTACGTTCTTAATAATAAAAGTTTTCTTTTAAAATTAGAAGAATTAACTTATTTAGAGGAGGAAGAAAAACAAAGAAGAAGAGATGCTTATTTTGAAAGAGAAAGATTTTATCGAGGTCTTCCTTTTGATTTTGATGATTATTTAGAAATGTTAGAATTAGATGATTATTTATTAAGGGAGAAGTCTTATTATTCTCTTTTAGATAATCCTTATTTAGTTTACTCTATACCTTATCTAAAAAATATATTTAGTGATTATTATGATGAAAATAAAAAAGCAGATAATTATTTATATACCATTATTAAAAGATTATCTAATAATGAGATGTTAAAGTTATTTGATAATGATGATAAGATTATTACATTTTCTAGAAGAATACGGTAATAATCTTTTTTTATTTTTCATATATTTCTATTAAAGAGGAGGATGATTATGCGACAAATTGTAAATGTTGAAAAAGAAATAGTTTTTAAAACTATGTTAGGAGAAGTTACTAGTATATCTTTAGAAGATGATTTATCATTTGTAAATGATAGTGAGGTAGAGGGTAATTTAATAATTAGTGGTACTTATAAGATGACAGAAGCTTCTACTTTAGAGGAAGAATTTAATTATAAAGTACCAGTTGAGATTATGCTTACTACTAATTTAGAGGAAGATAAAAGAAATGTTGTAATTAATAATTTTACTTATGAAATAGTTAATGAAGAAGCATTGTTAATAAGAGTAGAACTTTTAATAGAAGGATTAGAAAAGATAGAAGTAGATGATACTAATGAAGAAGAAATAGAAGTATTAGATGATAATACCTTAGAAGAAGTTAGGGGGGATAGAGAAGTGAATGATGATACAAATGAAGTGTTAAGTACTAATTTAGAAGATGATGATAGTCTACCTAGTATGGAAGGAGCTAAAGAAGTAGAAGATGTTATAGAAGTGGTTAAAAATGTAGATAATATTGATGATGAAGAGGATAATAAATCTAAGGAAGTAATGAATTCAATATTTGAGAGCTTTGCTAATACAGAGGAAACTTATGCTACTTATTCAGTTTATATATTAAGAGAAAATGAAACTTTAGATGAAGTTATTACTAAATATAAAACTATGAGAGAAGAGTTATCAGAATATAATGATTTAGATAATTTAAGAGTAGGTAGTAAATTAATAATACCTTCAGTAGTAAAAGCAGATGAATAAAAGAATAATTAAATATGCTTATTTAAAAAATAATAAGTTATTATCTTTTGATGATGGTAGTAAAGTATTAATTAAACCTAAAAAGAGATATGATATAGAAGAAGTTTATAATTACTTAGATAGTCATAGTGTTAATAATTATTTAAAACCTTTGAAAGTAACTAATAAAGAAATATATTTTCCTTATTTACCTAATAAATATTTTGATGAAGATTTTCTTTCTAAAAGACTTGTTTTAAATTTAAGTCTTTTACATAATAAAACTACTATTTATAAAGAACTTGATAAAGATAAATATAAAGAAGAGTATGATTTATTAAAAAATAAAATTATATATTTAAAAAAATATTATTATACTTTACAAGATGTAATAGAATCTAAAGTTTATATGAATTCAGTTGAGTATTTATTTATTCGTAATATTTCTATTATATATAGTGCTTTAAATTATAGTGAAGAATTACTTAATAAATGGAATGAGTTAATAAAAAAGAAAAAAACTATTAGATTAGTTTTTTGTCATGGTAAATGTGAACTTGCTCATTTTCTTAATCATGATGAAGGGTATTTTATTAGTTTAGAAAATGCTCATATAGATAGACCTATTTATGATTTCCTTTATTTTTATAATAAGAATTATAAAGATACAGATATGATTAGTAATTTTAAATTATATCA
Source organism: uncultured Bacilli bacterium (assembly GCA_944363685.1). Lineage (GTDB taxonomy): Bacteria > Bacillota_I > Bacilli_A > RF39 > UBA660 > Onthousia. The sequence continues at coordinate 2,326 of CALVUV010000010.1, read as the reverse complement.
ACATAGATATAGATATGATGAGGAAGAGATGACTTATTTCTTATTAAAATTAGTTATGGTTGATAAAATAGATATTAATAACTTTAGTTTATCTAAAGTAGTTGAACTTAATAATTATTTTGATAAATTAAAGTCTATTAGTGATTTTGTTTTAGAATATCAAAAATATAATCATAAGGATAAACAAGATAATTTCAACTAATAATAATATAGCATGTAATCTGGTTACTAAAAATAATAAAAGTATAGCTTGATAACATATTATTACTCCTAAAGCTAGGAGAATTCCTAAGTAAAGAAGACTACTTCTTCTTTTTTGTTTACAGAAGTTACATCTACAAAAGGGACTGTGTTTGTTACTCTTAAATCTCATAGTTATCACCTACTTTAGTTTATGTAAAATTTAAATATTTGTTAAATACAAGAGAAAACGACAAATAATTACTAGTAATTTTTATATAGTATAGATGGTGGTAGGAATGAAAGTTTATGTAGACTTAATATTCTTTATTAATTTCATGTTTGATTTACTCCTTTTAATGACAGTTAGTATTGAATGTAAGATAATTTCTAAAAAAAGTAAATTACTTCTATCTTCTTTCATAGGTAGTTTATCTACGTTACTTTTATTCTTACCCTTAAATAATTTTTCTTTATTTCTTTTTAAATTAATAATTAGTATTATTATGTTACTACTAGCTTTTCCTATAAAGTCATCTGAAGTTTTTAAAACATTATTTAAGAGCCTTTATGGTAATAGTATTATTTTAGGTGGTCTTCTTTATTTTTTAAATAATCAGTTTAGTTATAAACAAGAAGGTTTTATTTTTATTCATGATGGTACTAGTTTAAATCTTATAATCATTATAGTTAGTAGTCCTATAATATTTTATTTTTATATGAAGATGATGAGAAAAGAAAAAGAGAAAAAGAATTTATTACATAAAGTTATTATTAAATATAAAGATAAATCTTTTAATACTTTGGGATATTTAGATACTGGTAATAATATTAAAGATCCTTATAAGAGACGTTCTATTATTATAATTACTAGTAATGATATTAGACTTAGTATAGAAGAGTCTATATTGGTGCCATTTAAAACTATTGATAATGAAGGAGTACTTAGGTGTGTAGAGATAGATGAGTTAATTATAGATGATAATTTAATTAAAAATAAATATTTATTAGGTGTTATTTCTAAAGATATAGATATTGGTGGGGCTAGGTGTATATTACCTAATACGTTAGAGGAGGAACTTTTATGATTAGTATACTTTATTTAGTGGCATTTTTACTTGATAAGAGTTATGAAATTTTTTATGTAGGTAGTAGTGATATTTTACCAGAACCATTATCAAAAGAAGATGAAGAAACATATCTTATTATGGCTATGGATGGGGATATTCATGCAAGAGATGTACTTATTGAACATAATTTGAGATTAGTAGTATTTCTTGCTAAGAAATATGAAAATACAAAGGTTGATTTAGAAGATTTAGTTAGTATTGGTACTATTGGTCTTATTAAAGGGATAAATACTTTTAAACCTGATAAGAATATTAAGCTTGCTACTTATGCTTCTAGATGTATTGATAATGAGATTTTAATGTATTTAAGAAAGATTAAGAAGTCTAAGGGAGAAGTTAGTATAGATGCATCGCTTAGTTTAGATGCTGAAGGAAATGAATTACATTTAGAAGATATATTAGGAACTGAAGCGGATATTGTAACTAAGGGATTAGAAGAAGAGACTGATAAGAAATTAATGTTAGATGAAGTTATGAGATTAAACCCAAGGGATAGGGATATTATAATACTTAGATATGGTCTTATGGGTCATAATGAATTAACACAGAAGGAGGTAGCAGAATTACTTGGTATTAGTCAATCTTATATATCAAGAATAGAAAAGAAAGTTATTAAGAGATTAAAAAATATTATTAAATATACTTAGGAGGAATTATGGATTATTTAAGTGAGATTAGGTATTTATATATATTAAAAAATATAGAAGTTAATAGTGATATTTATTTTAAGAATAATTATTTTGATAGTAAAAAGGGATGGTTAAATTAATCATCTTTTTATTGACATAATTTATCTATTGTGATACATTATAAGTGGATAAGCGACTTAAAAAAATAGATGGAGAAAGGAGTATAAATGAAATTTTTGAAAAAAGTATTAATTTTTAAAATTGAGAGATTTTTTGATATGAAAATTTAAAATTCCCCTAGAGAAAATTAAATATTGGGATGATAATTTCGTTGAATTTTAAAAATTGCCTTTTTGCATTAGTTTTTAGATTATGATACAACTGTTG
>CALVUV010000009.1 GCA_944363685.1 uncultured Bacilli bacterium | reverse complement strand
TGGTAGTGAAGTAGCAAGATCTGAAGCTGTTTCGAAAAGAGAAGATGCTATAGATATAATAAAGTTAATAGTGACTGCCCAGGAAGAATATCAAGCACAATTTGGTAGTGAAGTAGCATTAGATAGAGATGTTTTGAAAAGAGATGATGCTATAGATATAATAAAGTTAATAATAATTGCAAGGCAATATTATCAAGCACAATTTGGTAGTGAAGTAGCAAGATCTGAAGCTATTGTAAAAAGAGAAGATGCCATAGATATAGTTAATTTAATAGCAAATGCAAGACAATTATTTGCTGGGCGTGAGGTAGCATTAGATAGAGATGCTTTGAAAAGAAAGGACGCTTTAGATATAATAAGATTAGTAGTAACTGCAGATGATTTTGAAGAAGCAGAATACATAAGAAAAATAGCACTAGATAAATCAATTGTTGAAATTAACAATCATCTAGATATATTGAAGATGTATAAAGAACATTTTAATAATGTTGAATATGTAGAGTTTATGAATAAGTTAGAAAAAAGTTCTGATGAAGAAGTTAATCAATTTGTTATGAGGTTTAGGAAATAGAGTAACATCTATTTTTTCTTTTTTCCCCATAATTCGACAAAATTCTACAAAACTATTTCATATACTTATATTAGAAAGAGGGAGAATTATGTCGTTTATTGAAGTTATTATTAAAAGTTTAGTCTTTTTAATATGTCCTTTAGCAATATATTTACTATACACAATTTATAAAAGAAATATGTCTATAGAGGAAAAAGATATAGCATTTGAACTAGCAATATTCAGTTCTTTATATTTAGTTTTAAGATATGATTGTTCATTTCATAATGGTTATCCTATTATTATTTTTGATATACCATTACTTATTTGTTATTATAAAAGAAAAATAGGTCTATCTATTTTCATTTCTATTATATTAATAGGTTATCAATATCTTTTCCTTAATTTAAATTTAACTTTCTTAATCTTTGAATATATTAGTTATTTAGTTATTTATACTTTTATTATTAAAAAGAAAATAAAACCTGTTAGTATTGTTAACATATTTATAGTAATTAAGAGTTTTATGTTATCTTTAGCAGTATTTTGGTTCATTAAACCTGAAGGTACTTTTACATCTAATCTTACTTATTTATTTACAATTATATTAGTATTATATTTTGTTACTAACTTAATTATATATTTCTTTGCTAAAGGAGAGAAAATTGTCGAACTTAGTAATGATTTAGAAAAAATAGAAAAAGAAAAAGAACTTAGAAGTTCCTTATTTAAAGTTACTCATGAAATTAAAAATCCTATCGCAGTCTGTAAAGGATATTTAGATATGATAGATTTTAATGATAAGAAAAAGGTAAGGAAATATGTTCCTATTATTAAAGATGAAATTAATAGAACTTTAATACTTATGGATGATTTTCTAGATTATACTAAGATAAAGATAGAAAAAGAAGAGATGGATTTATCTATGTTATTAGAAGAATTAGAAGAATCTTTAAATGACTTATTTAAGAAAAATAAGATTAAAGCTAGTTTTAATAATATAGATGATGAAATATATATAGAAGCTGACTATAATAGATTAAAACAAGTATTTATTAATATCTTAAAGAATGCTGTTGAAGCGAAAGATATTAATAAAGATAATATGTATATTAATGTTAAGTTAGAAGATGATCCTAATAATATTAAAGTAATAATAGAAGATAATGGTATAGGAATGGATGAAGAAACTTTAAATAAAATAAGTGAGATGTTTTTTACTACTAAGAAGAAAGGTAGTGGACTTGGTGTTAGTCTATCTAAAGAGATAGTTGAACAACATAATGGTAATATAGTTTATAATTCAGTAAAAGGAAAAGGAACTAGAGTAATAGTTACTTTACCTAAATCACTAGGTATATAAATAAGTTACTTGCATTACCCTTGTTATTTGATATATAATTTTAATAGATAAGAATAGTATTAATAATAATTTCTTGGATATATTAAGTAGTAAGGAGTAAGAAAATGGAAAGAAAAAAATATATAATAATATCAGTAATAGTGATAAGTATAAGTATAATAGCATTAATAGGAACAAGTTATGCCTTACTAACAATGAGTATAGAAGGAGAAAAAGAAATAAGTTTAACAGCAGGTATTCTAAAAGTAGATTTTAGTGAAGGAAATAATATAAATTTAGATAATGCCGCACCTATGTCAGACACACAAGGATTAAAGACAACCCCATATACCTTTACAATAACAAATACAGGAAATATAGATGCATATTACCATATATCATTAGAAGAAGATAGTAATAATACCTTAAGTAATAGATATGTAAAAATGAAGATGACAGGTACTAATGGCTATGATAGTGGAATAATAAAAGTAAATAATTATGGAATAGGTTCTTTTGAAATAAGAGGAGTAATGGTTATACTTATGGTAATGTCACTTTCCGTCTAGTAGCAACAATAAGATAAAACAATCTAGTATGTAAATAAACATACTAGATTTAACTTTGTTATTTACCTAAATTAGTAAATGTGTAATAATATAGTTGTGAGGTAGTTATGAATTGTAACATTGAAGAGATTAAAGAATATTTAAAGAGTAATTTATCAGAATATCGTTATAATCATAGTATAAGAGTTATGGAAGAAGCTAAGAGGCTTGCTATTCATTATAACTGTGATGTTGATAAATGTATGTTATGTGGTCTTACTCATGATATCGCTAAAGAAAATAGCAATACTCAAAATGAAGAGATTATTAAAAAGTATAAAATATCTAAAGATATGTTAAATGATTTTTCTAGTAAGACTATTCACGGCCTTATTGGATCTTTTGTTGTTTTAGAAAAATATAATTTTAGTACTGATATGGTTAATGCTGTTAGATATCATACTACAGGTTATCCTTCTATGGATTTGTTATCTAAAATAGTTTATTTAGCAGATAAGATAGAGTCTGGTAAACATTATCCCTTAATAGAAGAGGAAAGAAGACTTGCATATCTAGATATAGATAAAGCAGTTATATTTTGTTTAGAAAATCAAATAAAACATTTGAAAGAACAGAATAAGTCTATTAATAAACTTGCTATTGATACTTTAGAGTCTTTAAAGAACTAAATAAATTGCAATATTTCTTATTTAATGTTACAATTTATTTAGTTTAAGCCAAAGAGGTGAATTGTTGTGAATGAAAAGAATAAAGGAAAAGAAGTAATCGCTAATGCAACTAGTGGTAATAACACTAATATAAAAAATAATTCTAATAATAAAGATCATAAAGATATGAGAAAAAAACTAATGAGAGTTATGTTAATAGTAGTAGGTGTCTTAGTTCTTTTTTTAGTTGTCTTATTACTAATCGCTATTATTGGTGGTGGTAAAATGGACTATGAAGATATTGAACAAGAAATGAAAGATGCTGCTATAGAATATTATAAAGTTCAAAAAGGATTACTTCCTGAAGAAGAAGGAGAAACAGTAACTGTTAGAGCAAGAACTCTTGCCAATGCTGAACTTATGAAACCTTTAGATGAACTTAGAGAAGGTGAAAACTGTAGTGGTAGAGTTGAAGTTAGAAAAATAAATGATAATTATGTCTATACTCCTTATCTAGAATGTGGAGATAACTATGTTACTAAAGAACTATATAAAGCTGTTTTAGAACAAGGAATAGTTACTAGTGGTAGTGGTCTATATGATATGAATGGAGAAAAAGTATATAGAGGAGAAGATGTTAATAATTATGTAAAATTAGATAATGGTGTATTTAGAATAGTAAAAGTTACTTCTGATAATAAATTACTACTTATAAAGAGTGATACAGATTCTAATTTTTCTAATAGTTATGATGATAGATATAATCCTGCTAAGTCATTTAATAGTGGTTTTAATGATTATAGAGTTAGTAGAATATATGAATTTTTACAAGATTTATATAATGGTAAAAGTGATACTATAATATTAAGTGAAAATGATAAAGAAAAATTAGTTAACTTTAATTTATGTATTGGTAAAAGAAGTCCAACAGATACAGATAAAACAAATGCCTTAGAATGTAGTGATATATTAGAAAATCAAATGATAGGTTTATTAACTGCAAGTGATTATATGAATGCTTCCCTTGATGCTACATGTAATGCTACAACAGATAGAACTTGTCAAAATTATAACTATTTAAAATTAAGTGGAGTTGATTGGTGGTTAATTACAGGAAACTCTCTTAATAACTCTGAAGTATTTTCTGTTAGAAGTGGTGGTTATATTGATGAATATAATGCTTCTAGTACTAAAAAAGTTAGACCTACAATAATGATAAATAATAATATAATGATAAGATCTGGTAATGGAAGTGAAAGTAATCCATTTATCTTGAAATAACTAGACTAGTATAAAAAAATTATACTAGTTTTTTCAAATTTGTGTTGACAAATATCTTTCTTATTAATATAATGTTAATAACAGAAGGAATTCTGTATAGTTTTTAAGCACACTTATTAACAAAATGATAATAAGAAAGGAGTAAGTTTATGAATAATCTAAAATTAATAGTCCTAAGTAATTTTTTAGAAGTAGGTAAAAAAGTTAATCTAGAACTAAAAAGAATTAGAAAAGAAAATACTGGTTATATTATTCCCATTACTGAATCAAGATTTTCTAATGGAGAAGGGAAAATAAGAATTGATGATACTGTAAGAGATAAAGATATCTATATAATGTCTGATGTAGGTAATTATGGTATAACTTATAATATGCAAGGTTTTACTAATCATATGGCACCTGATGAACATTTTATGGATATTAAAAGAACTATATCTGCTTTAGCAGGTTATCAAGAAAAAATAACTCTAATTATGCCTTTACTATATCAAGCAAGACAACATAAAAGAAAAGGAAGAGAATCCCTTGATTGTGCTCTTGCACTTCAAGAACTAGAAAGATTAGGAGTAAATCACATAATTACTTTTGATGCCCATGATCCTTATATTGCCAATGCTATCCCTAACTTACCATTTGAAAATATTTATCCTACTAATACTATCTTAGAAGAATTATTAAAAAATGAAGAATTAAAAGACATCTTAGTAATAAGTCCAGATATGGGCGCGACAGAACGTGCTAGATATTATGCAGAAATGCTTAAGTGTAATGTAGGAGTTTTCTATAAAAGACGTGATTTAACACGAGTAGTTAATGGTAAAAATCCTATAATCGAACATACCTATATGGGTAGTGATGTAAAAGATAAAGATATTATAGTTGTTGATGACATGATAGCATCTGGTTCATCTATGCTAGAAGTAGGAAAATTATTAAAAGAAAAAGGTGCAAGAAAAGAATACTTTATCGCTACATTCTCATTATTTACTGAAGGAATTGATGCCTTTGAAAAAGCATATCAGGATAATACTTTTGATAAGTTATATACTACTAATTTATCTTATATTAAAGAAGAAATTAAAGAAAAAGAATGGTTACATACAGTAGATTGTTCTAAAGACATAGCAAATATTATTAATCTTCTTCATAATAAAGAACCACTTAATGATTTTCTAAACGGAAAAGAGAAAGTATTAAAATGAAAATAGGTATCTTTGGAGGAAGTTTTAATCCCCCTCATAATGCCCATAAAAAAATAGCATTAGAACTTATTAAGAAACACTATGTAGATAAAGTTATCTTTGTTCCTACTGGTAGTAAATATGAGTATAAAAATAATCTTTTAAGTAATGAGATAAGACTAACTATGTTAGAGTTAATGTGTAAAAATGATAAATTATTAGATGTTAGTGATTATGAATTAAAAGAAAAAGTTATTTATACTTATGAGACCCTAGATTATTTTAAAGCCAAATATAAAAGTGCTGAAATATATTTCATTTGTGGTACTGATAATTTAAGTTATATAGATAAATGGAAAAAAGGAAAATATATTTTATCTAGTAATAAGTTATTAGTTATTAAAAGAGATAAAGATAATATAGATTATTTATTAGAGAAATATAAAGACTATAAAGATAATATTATTGTTACAAATATAAATGCAGATAAACTATCTTCTACTTATATTAGAAATGAAATAAATAAAGGAAATATTCTTAAGATAAAAAAGTATTTAGATAAAAATGTATATAAATATATAAAAGAAAATGACTTATATAAAGACATATCAACTAGTGTATAAACAAGCCAGTAAAGTAACAAGTGGATTTGGAAAGAAAATTTTGTTAAAATAGAAGTATGTATTATATAAAAAAGAGGTGATAATATGTTAGGTGCAATTATAGGAGATGTAGCAGGATCTAGTTATGAAGTAGAAGAAGTATTATATTGGAAAGAACATCATTTACCTAGACCATATCTTGATAAAGTTAAAATAATGGATAAAAGTATACCACTATTTACTAATAATTCTTCAACTACTGATGATACTTCTTGGACTTGTGCTATTTATGATGCTATTATAAATGGAGACTGTAATTATGAAAAATATTTAAGAGAATATGGTATAAGAGACTTAAATAAAGGAAAAGATATATATGGTAGAAGTAGATTTGGTAAAGGATCTGTCGCTTGGATTAAAGGTAACTATCAAGGAGAAAGTTATGGTAATGGTTGTGCTATGAGAATTAGTCCCATAGGATTTTGTTTCGATGATTTGAATACTATTAAAGAAGAAAGTTATAAAGCTACTATACCTTCTCATAATCATTATGAATCAATAAAAGCTTCAGAATCTATTGCCACATCAATTTATTTATTAAGAAATGGTTATAATAAATTAGAATTAAAAGAATATATAGAAAAAAACTATTATAACTTAGATTTTGATTTAGAAGAATTAAGACATAATTATACTTTTACAAGTAAAGCTATTTTCTCAGTTCCACAAGCCATCTATATTTTCTTAATTTCTAATGATTTTGAAGATGCCATTAGAAAAGCTATATCTATTGGTGGAGATACAGATACAATTGCCTCTATTACCGGAGCGCTAGCAGAAAGTTATTATGGTATACCTGAAGAGATAAAAGATAAGATTATTCCATTTCTTGATAAAGATAATTATAATTTATTAAAGAGTAGATATTTTATGGAAAAAGAATATAAATTGAAAGGGTGAAAAAATGAACTTTAAAGAAATTATACATATTTTACAATTAGGACAAAAAACAATTGCCACAATGGAGTCTTGTACTGGTGGAGGAGTAGTTAATGCTATTACTAATTGCGAGGGAGCAAGCGAAGTGTTAAAATTTAGCGCTGTAACTTACTCTAATGAATATAAAGTAAAGATGGGTGTACCAAAAGAAGTTATTGATAAATACACTGTTTATAGTATGGAAACAGCAATAGAAATGAGTAAAGCGATTAGTTCTTTTGCAAATAGTAATTATGGTATAGGTATAACAGGTAAACTAAATAGAAGTGACCCTAATAATAAAACAGGTGATGATAATACAGTATTTATTTGTATATATGATAGAGATAATAATAAGTTTTATAAAGAAAAGATGACTGTTAATAAGGAAAGTAGAGCCTTAAATAAAGAACATATTATAGATAAGATTATAACAATGTTACTAGATATTATTAAGTAACATATTTCTTAAAAATGTGTTATAATCAAATTATGAAAAAGAGGTGTAGTATGGAAAAAAATTATAAGAGTGAAGAAGAATTTTTAAAAGATTACAATGCTAAAGATTTTGATCAATTATCAATGACTGCAGATATTCTTTTAATTAGTGTATCTAGTGAAGAGACAAATAACTATCGTAAAAATAGTAAGAAAATGATGAGTATTCTTTTAGTAAAAAGAGATGATTATCCTTTTAAAGATAAATGGTGTTTACCTGGAGGATTTTTAAATCCTAATAAAGAAACTTTAGAAGAATGTGCTAAAAGGGTATTAAAAAGAGAAACTAACCTTTCTAATATTTATCTAGAACAATTATATACTTATGATGCTATAGATAGAGATCCAAGAACAAGAGTAGTATCAACCTCATTTATCGCTTTAGTAGATAAAAATAGATTAACAGAAATGATTAATCCTAATGCTTGCTGGTTTGATGTTATACTTTTAGAAGAAAAAAATAATATTGTAGACATTTCTCTAACTAATGGAACAGAGACAATTAATCTATCAATAGAAAAAGTTTTAAGAGAAAAAACTACTGATAGATATAGCTTTAAAGCAAGAAAAAAAGTTTTAGCTTTTGATCACGATTTAGTAGTATTAGCAGGAATAGAAAGATTAAAAAACAAATTAAACTATACAGATATCGTCTTTAACATGATGCCAGAATACTTTACTTTAGGAGAATTACAACAAGTATATGAAGTAATACTTAATAAAAAATTACTAGATCCAGCTTTTAGAAGAATTATTAAAGATAAAGTAGTAAAAACAGATAAAATGAAAACTGGTGAAGGACATAGACCATCTGCATTGTTTAAATATAGAAAGAAAAATAATGAAAATAAATAGAATAAAACTATTTGTAAATGATAATTTAAAATCAAAGAAAATTTCTGATATTGTTAAATCTAAATTAAAAGAAAATGGCTTTAAAATAGTCTCTAAAAACTATGATTTAGGAATTGCTATTGGAGGAGATGGATCATTCTTAAGAATGATTAAAGAAACAAACTTTGATAGTAAATGTTACTATATAGGTATTAATACCGGTACCTTAGGCTTTGCTCAAGAAATAAGTTTTGATCAAATAGATGAATTTATAAGATTATTAACATTAAATGAATTAAAATGTGAAAAAATTGGTATAGGAGAAATAGATGTTGTAACTAAAGATAGTAGTTATAAACATTATACTTTAAATGAAATAGTAATAAGAGAACAAGAACTTAATACTGCTAAATTTAAAGTAATAATAGATGATGAACTATTAGAAAACTATGTAGGAGATGGTTTACTCGTTTCTACATCATTTGGTTCTACCGCTTATAATCTTAGTTTTGGAGGTTCTATTGTCTATAATACTTTCCATACCTTACAACTAACTCCAATCGCTCCATTAAATTCTAAAAGTTATAGAAGTCTTTTAAACTCATTAATAATACCAAGTAGTAAAATTATTTCTATAATTCCTGAAGTAATAAGTAAGAATTTACTTATTACTATTGATGGAGATAATTATAAATATAATGATGTTTTAAATGTAGATATATTTATTAAGGATAAAGAGATAAATGTTTTAAGAATGAATGATTATGATATGATTAAAAAAATAAATGAAAAGTTCTTAAAATAGGTATAAAAAACAAATAAAAATAATAAGTTTTAATAGACAATAATTGACAAGTAAAGAACAATAGTGTAAAATTATATATGCAAGTCAATTCTTGCATATTATGGGTCTATAGCCAAGTGGTAAGGCGTGGGACTGCAACTCCCTGATCGTTGGTTCAAATCCGACTAGGCCCTCCATTGGGAAATCTGTTCGAACTTTTATGTTTGAACTTAACATAGAAAATATCAATTTCTAAATGAAGTTGATATTTTTTTGTTTGAGAAAGGACAGATTTTATGATTAATATTATTACTAAACCATTAGAGTTTGAAGAAGAACTAAAAAGGAAAATTGAGTTTATATGTGATTTTTGTAATACTAAACCAAAGATAATTAATGGAAACATAAGAAATATAGAACATAGTAATCTATCTTATATTGAACCACATAGAGTTATTATTAAAGGAATAACTTTTCTAGCATTCAATTATTCTAAAACATTATATATTGGTAATTTATCAAACTCTATTGAGGTAAAAGATTTAGAAAATTATATAAAGAAACTTAAATAATTATTATAATATCAACTTCACTAATACTACTATTCCCTAATCAGGGAATTGACAAATCATAAAAAAGTGATATTATAAATAACCAATGAAAGAGGTATTCTCTAGAAAGAGAGGTACATCTATGAAATATAAACACAATATATCGAAATTTTATAATATTGAATTTATTGAGGAGTCAGTAGTATTTAGACTTTATTAAATACTATTGTCTCCTCTTTTTTATTAAAAAGGAGTGATTGATTAATGAATGATGAAAAGAAAGTTGCAGGTCTTTATATAAGAGTATCTACCGAAGATCAAGCTCGTGAAGGATTTAGTTTACCAGAACAAGAAAAACGTCTTAGAGCAATGTGTGAGTATAAAGGTTATGAAATATATAAAGTATATAAAGATGCTGGTATATCGGCTAAAACAGGCAATTCTAGACCTGGATTTGAAGAACTATTGCAAGACATAAGAGAAAAGAAATGTAATACTATTGTTGTATTAAAACTAGATAGACTTACTCGTTCAGTATTTGATTGGGAAAAGATAATAAGATTCTTAGAAGAAAATGATGCTTATTTAGATTGTGCTAATGATGATATTAATACTACTAATGCTAATGGAAAAATGGTTTCAAGAATACTTACATCAGTTTCTCAAAACGAAATTGAAAGAACTTCAGAAAGAACTAAATTTGGTATGGCTGGAGCAATTAAAGAAGGACATATTCCACATAAAGCACCATTTGGCTATAAACATGAAAACAAAAAACTTGTTCCAGATGAAGCAACAAAAGATCAAGTTATAAGAATATTTAATTTATATCATCAAGGTAATTCATATCAAACTATTAGTAATCTATACAATAAAGAAAAAGTATTTGGTAAAACAAATTGGTGTGATGGAACTATCTTAAAGATTATAGAAAATGAAATCTATAAAGGCGACTTTGTTCATGGTAAAAGAAATAAGAATCCAATTTATTATGAAGATGTTGTTGAACCAATAGTTAGTAAAGAATTATGGGAAGAATGCCAAGTACAAAAGAAAAAGAACTCTCGTAATTATAAAAGAAAAGAAGATTATTTATTCTTACAAAAATTAAAGTGTCCTAAATGTAATAGAATACTTGCTGGTAAAGCAACTACTAAAAAGAATGGAAATGTTTATTATTACTATTATTGTCATGATTGTAAGATAAATATTAAAGAAACAGATATAGAAAAAGAATTTAATAACTTTATTGAAGATATACAAGAATATGATTCAGTAGTTAATCAAACACTACTTCCTATGATTAAAACTAAACTAAATAATCCAAAAGATAAATTGATAAAAGAATTAAATGAACAAAAACTTAAAGCTGAAAGAATTAAAAAAGCATATATCAATGGTTCATTTACTATTGAGGAATATGATACTGAAAAAGAAATTGTAGAAAAATCAGTGAAAGACATTGAAAAGAAAATTATTGATTGTGAAATAAGTGATAGTTTAAAACTTACACCAGAAGATATTTTAATAAAAAGAGATATAGATTATATAAATAAAATTGTAGATCCAGAAGATTATGAAGAAAACACTTATACTTGGAAAGATTATACAAGAGAAGAAAAATGCAATCTTATTATGAAATATGTAGATAATGTTGAATTAGAATTATATGGTAATAATAAAATAAGACTTGGAGAAGTTTATTTTAGAGAAAGTATGTGTAAGCCATGCAACGATTTATATGATGCTGGTTTTCTTGCTAAAAGAGATTATGCAATACTAGGTAATATTAGTATGAAATTAAGATTTAGTGAATATCTACCTATTGAGAAAGTTAGTGAAATAGTATTCACATTAAGACAAGTTTATAATGTAGGTTATTTTGAAGCAACATACTACTATGATAATAAAGTAATGTTCTTTAATGATTATCAAAATAGAAATATTGTAAGAATATTCCCATTAGAAGATTATAGAAAAATGGATAAAATAGATAAACTACAATTAGGTGTAATCTATATTGGTAATAATGAAAAATGTTTATTAGAAGATAAAGAAGATATATATACTATTATTCCAGAAAGAACTAATTGTAGAGTTTATGAATTAGATGAAGAAACTAAAAAGAAGAAATTAGAATCAATAGAAAATGCTAGAAAGATGAGAGAAGAAATATTAAAAAGAAATGATAAAGTTAGTCAAGAACAACGATAGTTGCTTGTGAAATTCTTGACTAACAAAATAAAAATAATAATGGAATAATATCAAAACAAAATTACTTTTTCGTTTTGATGTTATCTATCATATAAAAAGTTTTTGTTTACTTTTTCTAAAAAAGTAATAACAAACGAACACGTTTTGTTGAACTCTGTTCAATGAAAGTGGGAAAAGTTTGTTTAAACAAATTATGAAAATAATTATTGTTATTTGAATAATTTACATAGATAAAATAAAAAGCAGTGTTTTCTATTTTATCTATACTTTATGTAGTTTTAATGCTCAAAGCATTATTACGAAATAAAGTATAAACGGTTTCTAAGGTGGTAAACCTTAGCTTCCATATCTTGTCTCTGACAAGATATATAGGAAGTTATGAATAATGACAAAGCCACTTTCGTGCCATTTTCAATATTCATAATTTAGGGGGTGTAAAAAATATGGAATTATCTTATTCACTACATTTAGGTAATGATAAAAACAAATCTATTAAAGCAAGACAAGAAGCAAAGAATACTCCATCTGGTACTACATCAAAGAATAACAATGCTATTCAAAATGTTAAGCAATTAGGAAAAGTTAATCATCATAATTTAAGACAATATGATAATAATCAAGAGTTAATTAAAACTATCAAAGGTTCAAATGATATTGTTAAAGATGTTAAAGAATTATATTTAGATTTATTTAATGAAGCACGAATTGAATACAATAATAAACAAATAAGAGATGATAGAAAAATAGATAACTATTTTAATAAAATTGCTAATGATACAAAACATGATCTTGCTTGTGAGATAGTTATTGAACTTGGAAATATGGAATATTGGGATGATAAAAGTTTAGAATATAAATATCAAATGGCGCAAGTATTTGAGCAACAACTTGAAGATTTACAAGAAATAGTTCCAGACTTTTATATAGCAAATGCTACAATCCATTTTGATGAACACTCTCCACATATGCATATAGTTGGAGTTCCAGTTAAGGAAAATTGCAAAACTGGTTTATCAAGGCAAGTTGGAAAGACTTCTATTTTTACTAAAGAATCATTAGTAGTTATTCAAGATAAAATGAGAGAAAGATGTATTAATGAATTTAATATTGCTTATGGTCTAGATTCTAAACTTAAAGAAAAAGAAAAAGGTAAAAATCGAGATATTACTTCATATGAAAGAAAACTCTTTAATGAAAGAGTTAAAGGACTTAAACAAGAAATATCTAATCTTGAAAATGAAGTATCTGATTTAGAAGATAGTAAACAATCTATCAATAAACAAATAAATAAACTTAACAAAGATAAAAGTGATATAACTGATGAAATTGATAAAAAGAAAAAACTTAATAATAAAATTGTTATTAAGTCTAAAAATCAGTTATGGGATGAAAACAAAAAATTAGAAGAAGAAAGAGATTATTATAAAGGATTAAGTAATCAATATGAAGGTATGTATAAAAGGGAAAAAGAAAAAACTAATTATCTTATTTATCACTTAAATAAGGTATTCAAAAAATTACCTGAATTTATTCAAACAATAGTAGATAAATTATTTAATTATAGTGGATTAGATTTAGAGTATTTTAAAAGAGATTATGATCCAGAAGTTAAAAGAAAAAATGAAAAATCATTTAAAGGATTTAATTTATTCAATAAAAAGGAAATTGATAAATCAACTAAACATATTAATAATGAAATGGATGAGGCAGCTGAAGATTTTTATCAAACTAAAAAGGGCAAAAAAAAAGACAATGGCTTTGAAAGATAAGTTATTGTCTTTAATATTTTATATTTTATCTTTATCGATTCCTCTTGCCTCAAAACTATTATAAATTTTAGTCATGTCTCGATATTTACCTTTTTTTAATTCTTCGGAATAAGAATCAAATTCAATATTATCAGAATTATCTGATAATTCCTTATCAATATCGTACGAAACATTAACTAATTCATAAGATATAGGTTCATTGATATCGCTAGAATTTAATACTCCAGAAATTATTAAGTAATTAGCAACTGTAGTGTTTTTAACATTACCATCCTTATCGTCATTTCTAAATACATCTATTGCATTTCCAACTGAACCCGTATTTATTATAAATCTATTATATATTTTTTGTAAATAAGGAGTATGTATATGACCATATATTAATATATCTGCTTTTTTATCTGATATTGTATTTTCGCTTGGTAATAACAATTCATATAATCTTTCTAATTTATCAATATTACCAGCAAATTTATCAATTTTTTGAGGATGCGCATGTATTAATCTAACCAATCTTCCACTCATATAAAATTCATAACAAAATGGCAAATTATTTAAAAACTTTGCTGTATCATTATCTATTTTGCTTTTATTCCAATTAATTCTATTAATTTCTTCTTCTGATTTATTAGTCAAATCTGTATCACTAGTAAAGTATTCATCACAATTTCCTTTTATAATTACTTCACAAGAGTTTCTAACTAAATCAACACATTCTTGTTGATGACTACCTTTTGCTATAATATCGCCAAGACAATAAATCTTATCTATATCTCTTTTTTTAATATCATCTAAAACTGATTTTAATGCTTCTAAATTACCATGTATATCTGAAATTATTGCAATTCTATCCATTCTTTTACCTCACTTTAAAATTGTAATTTTTCTATTACTTCTATATTTGTATCAAATAGGTTTTCCTTTAATATTTTCCCATATGTTGGTTCTCCTATTATAGAGCCATAATGTATTGGTATAACAATTTTAGGATTTATTTTTATAATTAGTTCAGTTGCTTCTTTAACATCCATTGTGAAGTGTCCTCCAATTGGAATAAAAGCAATATCACATTTTACATTACTTGCTTCATCTGTTACATCTGTATCTCCAGCAATATAATATGTAGTATTATCTATGGTTACTATATATCCTAGCCAGTTATTTGCTCTAGGGTGAAATTGCTTTTCATTATTGTATGCTGGTATAGTTTTAATATTTATATTATCTAAGTTAGTTTCATCAAATGGTTCTAAATATATGTAATCACTAAATTCTATTTTACTAATTATATCTTCCATTGATTTTGGAGCAACAACAATTGTATTATCATTTTTAATTTTTTCAATTGATTCGCCATCCATGTGATCATAATGATTATGAGTAATAAATATAATATCTGAATCGTGTTTATCAGTTTCTATCTTATATGGATCAAAGTAAATTACTTTATCAAATCCTAACCTTATACTACTTTGTGTGTTTATTTCAATATTATCTATATTCATAGCGTCCTCCTAATAATATCTTAAATTTTTTTCATATAATAGATAGAGTATTCCTCAAATCCTTCTTTTTTATAAAGATTAACTGCTGGTGTATTATTTTCAAATGCATTTAATTTAACATATTTCGCACCTTTTTTCTTAACAATACTAGAAAATTCATCAATTAATTTTTTACCTATACCTTGTTTTCTAGATACTTTATCAACACATAAACAATCTAAGTAAGCCACAGGCTCTCTATAATATATATCTGGGTTTTCAACAATATATCCGTTTACATATCCGATTATTTTTTTATCAATTTCAGCAACAAGAAATATTTTCTTTCTAGAAGATATATATTTTAATTCTTTTTCTCTATATATATCACTTAAATAAGAATCTTCTTTAATATTTTTTGTTTTATCCAATGGTGCCTCTGTTTTTCTTAATTGATCTGCTAACCTTATTATGTCATCAATATCACTTTTTTTCGCTTTTCTAATAATCATTATAATCACCAACCTATATATAATTATAACATTAAAATCAAAAATTTTCGCATTTCTATTGGAAATAATTAAAACTTGTGGTAAGATGTATATAGAAATTGATACAAATATGTATTAATTCCTAATTGTGATTGAAAAGTTGTAAATAACTTAACCAATCGCTCCAAATTGCAGATAAGAGCTTAAAGCTCTTTTTCTTTTTCCAATTTTTTTGTATAATAGTATTAGGTGATAACATGATACCTTATGGAATTGATAAACCTCTAGAACATTATGGAAAAGTTTTTAAACCAGATGTAAGACCAGGTAAGAAATTTATTAAAAGAGCAGAGAAAGACTTACCATTAGAATCTAATGATATATCTATCGCTTTAAAACTTTATAATAATTTAAATGAAATAGTAGAATATGATGAAGAAGTACTTGCCTTTAATCAAGATCTAAGTATAGAATTTTTACAAAAAGTATATAATCAAACAATAGACATGATTAATTTAACTAATAATAGAGTAACTTGTAAAACTCATGCCGAACTATATTCTTTCTTCTTAACTAAACATAATATTCCCTGTGTAATTAATGAAAGTGGTCCCCATAGAAGTGTTTATTTTAAGGCAGAAGGACTATTATTTAATGCAGATGCTACTTCCCTAAATCAAGAAGAAAAAGATGATTATACTATGGATGATCTTACAAGAAGTAAGTTAGGATTAAGACCTAATGGACTAGGAGCTTTATTTCAAGATGAAAATGGGGCAAGAAAGATTAATATTTATGATTTAGGATTAAATCTAGCTGAATCAACACAAATTGATTATGTAGATTTTAAAGATAGAACAAATTCTATTGTCAGTGCTCTTGTTAATTGTAAAAGTTTTAAAATACGTAATATTCCAGATATTCAAGATAGAGTAATAGATAACTTTTCTTTAATTAATAATTTATTATTAGAAGAAAATCTAGGTAGTGCTTCTGCTATTAAATATATTAATACTTTGATTAAGTCATTATTTACTAAAGAAGAACAAAAACATATTGTTTATATACCAATAAGAGAAAAAGATAAAAATGGCTTTAATTATGGTGAAATAATAAACTTTAATGAAAAAGAAATAAGAGAACATAAACATGAAGCTGTTGATATGAAAAAGATAGGTGGTTATAGCTTTAAATATGGAAATGGTTCATTAGAATATTTAACACCAAGGAAAACACGTAAAGCTATTGAAGACTCTAATAATATTGGTATTGAGATAGAAGGATTTAGTAAATAGGAGAGATTATGGATTATTTGAAAGAAATAGTAGAAAAGAAAGTAAAAGAATTAGAAAATGCAAATACTATAGAGGAATTAGAAGAATTAAAAAAGTTTAAATTAATAGAAGAACTATTAAAAGATGATGCTTGTTTCTTTAAAATTAATAGTACTATAGCATATAGTATTCTAGTTGAACTAGGTATAGATAACCCTATGGATTATTATAAAAAGTTAATTAGTTATAGTGAATATAAAAAGAATATAGAAGAATTTAATTTATAGAAATATATTTATTATAATTATTGGGAGTCAAAACTAAAATTACAAATAATAAAACCCTTGAAAAACAAGGGTTAATTTTCTTATGGAGCGGATGAGGGAAATCGAATCCCCGTCACAGCCTTGGCAAGGCCATATTCTAACCACTAAACTACATCCGCAAAAATGAATACATATCTATTGTACCATAAATTTTAAAAGTAGCAAGTGATTTTTAAAAAAATATTATATTATTTTAAATACAAAGTTTTATTTTCACAGTCTAAGTTAAATTTCTTTTCTAAATACATTAGTATCTCTAATAACAAAACCACTCTTTAAATATAAATGATTAGCAGCTTCTCTAGATGGTTTAGAAGTTAACTCTATATAACTAACATTATCATTATTTGCATAATTAAAAATAAATTCTAATAATTTAGTAGCAATATTCATATTTTGATAATTACTATCTACACAAATATAATTTAAGATGTAATAATAACAATCTTTACCTATATTTTTTAATTTATCTACTCTCATATAACCAACAACACTTTTATTAATAGTCGCTACTATTCCAAAACTATTAGCATTATCATTTAAATATTCAATACTATCACTAATATTAAATTGACTTTTTAATAAACTTATAACTTCTCTAAAATCAATATCATCATATTTTCTAATAACTAAATTATCCATAATCATCCTCCAGAATTATTTTTCTAATACAATTATACAATTATTTACTTTAATTTACAAAAAAATAATATTTTCCTGTATAATATATAAGGAGGTATATTTATGGTAAAAATAAAAAATAACTATGTAAAAACAATTCTTTCTTATTTATTAATAATTTTAGGTGCTATGCTAGCAGCATATTCCCTAGATACTTTTCTAATACCTAATAATATTTTAGATGGGGGAGTTACTGGTATATCTATAATCATATCTAAAGTTTTTTCAATACCTATAAGTTTACTTGTTATTCTAATTAATATCCCATTTGTTTATGTAGGATATCGTAACTTAGGAAAAAACTTTCTAATAAGAACAATTATAAGTATGCTAACTTTTTCAATCGCCCTTAGTTTTTTTGAAACATTTCATGAAGTTACAGATGAAATATTATTAGCGACAATCTTTGGAGGTGTTTTACTTGGAATAGGAGTAGGACTTGTTATAAGACTTGGGGCATGTATTGATGGAACAGAATCAGTTGCCCTTGTTATAAGTAAAAAAACATCTTTATCAGTAGGACAAATAGTTATGCTATTTAACTTTGTTATTTATTGTCTTGCAGCTTTAACTTTTGGAATAGATAGAGCCTTATATTCTGTCTTAACTTACTTTATAACTTATAAAGTTATAGACCTTGTCTCAGAAGGACTAGAACAAGCGAAAGCAGCTTTAATTGTTACTGAAAAGGGAACAGATATGGCTAATGAAATATATAAAAAACTTGGTAGAACTGTAACTAAAATAAATGGAAGTGGTCTTCTATCAGGAGAAAAAGAAGTAATGTATTGTGTTTTAACTAGAATAGAAGTATTTGAATTAAAAAAGATTGCCAATGAAATGGATGAAAGTGCTTTTATTACTATCTTAGATGTTTCTGATATTATAGGTAATCATATAAAATCTACTAAAAAATATAAAAATAAGAAAAGTACAACTAGAATAAAAGAAGTATAATAATCACAAATAAACAATATAGTTAAAGTGTAAGGAAGTGATACTTTGACTATATATACAGTAAAACGAGCTGATACTCTTTATGGTATCGCTAGAAAATTTGGTGTCTCTGTAAGAGATATTACAGATCTTAATGGCCTATCCAATGTAAATAGATTGATGATAGGACAGTCTTTAGTAATCCCTACTAAAGTTTTACCTAATATTTTAGTAAATGGTTATGCTTATCCAACAATTAGTGATACAACACTAGCTTTAACACTACCTAGTTTGACATTTTTAAGTATCTTTAGTTATCATGTAACACCTAGTGGTAACTTAACACCAATAAGTGATAGTAGAGCGATAAGAGCAGCGAAAGATAATAATACACTACCAATGTTAGTTAT
>CALVUV010000008.1 GCA_944363685.1 uncultured Bacilli bacterium | reverse complement strand
ACTGATACTGTTGCTACTATTATTTCTAATAATCTTAATACTATTATGAAATTCTTAGCAGGTATTACAATTGTTTTCTCTATTCCTACAATGGTAGCTTCTTTTATGGGAATGAATGTTACTTTTGGTAAGTTTGCTGATAATCCTTTTGCTTTTATTCTTTTATTATTGTTATCTTTGTTATTATCTTTAATAGTTGCATTTATATTAAAGAAGAAAAATATGTTATAAAAAAACTTCCTTTAGGGGAAGTTTTAATTTTGTTGATTTTGATTAGGGTCAGTAGTAGGTTGTTGTGGTTGTTCTTCTATAGGTGGTTCTGTCCCTGTTTGAGGTTGTTGGTTATTGTTATTACTATCAATATTAGTTGATAGTGTTGGTTGATCTTCTGTTATTGTAATATTTCCAGTATAAATGCTATTATTGAATCTTACAGTATATTGATAAGTACCAGCTTTATTTACATTGACACTACTTAAGTCTAAAATCATAGCATTTTTTTGTTCATCAGTAAGTGGTTCTATAATATAAGTTGTTAAATCTGTATTTAAAGCAGTTCCTATTTTAATATTTAAAGTTCTTAAAGTAATACTCTGTAAAGTATTAGGTGCTACTTCTTTTTCTTTGACAATTATTATACCATTATATGTTTTCTTTTTATATTTTACAGTATAATTATAAGTTCCTGGTTCAGTAACGTTTACACTACTAGTGTCTAGTTTTAGATTGGCTAATACTTCATCAGAAACAGCGCTATCTAGATAGTCAATTATCTTTACACTTAGAGGTGTATTTACTTCTATAGTTATATCTTTTAATTTAATATCTATATCTTCTTCTTTACTTACTTGCTTTTGTTCTACAACGACAAGTACTCTATTATTTGTTTTACTTGATTGTAAATTATTGTACATTACTCCTGATGAGATACAAAGTATTCCAAGTAAGGCTAGAGAAGTTACTGTAATAATTCTAACTTGATTATTCATATAATCACCCTTTACTCTTATAATCATTATAATCTATGTAAAGTTTATTTACAAGAAAAAATAGTGATTACTTTACATTTATCACTATTTATGGTTTCTTATATATTCTTGGATAGTATCTGCCATCTCATTTCCGATGTTTTTTCCACCCTCTATTATACTATTTATTAATTCTCCAATATTATTATAATTTTCTGTACCAATAAGATCTTCAATTTCTTTTAGTACATTATAATAAGCTTCTACAGTAGTACCTTTTATGTTTGCTAGGTCTTCTTTTATGTTTGGATATTTACTTTCAACTTTATTCGTAGTATTAATAAGTTCTTTAATAACTTGGTTTTGGGCTTCAGGATTTAAATCACTAAACTTAGTCTCCTGATATGTTTTTTCTCCTCTAATGAAGTCTATGGCATCAACAAGATAATCTCCATATACTTGATTTAGTAATTCGAAATTTTCTGTGTAAATTAAACTATCTATTTCTTCTCTTTGACTAGCAAAATTATCAAATTGTTCATTTGTTGTATTTTCGTTTGCAACGTCTTGATTATTTGTACTATTATCTTCCATAGTAGTAGTTGTATCATTTGTTACAGGTTCAGCATCATTTTCTTTACTAGAACATCCTGTTGCTAGTAATATTACTGTAAGACCTGTGGCAATAATTTTAGTTATTCTTTTTCTTATTTTTAAATTATTCATTTTTTAACTCCTGTTCACTAATATAAAAATTAGGTTTTAATATTTTTACAAGCTTTTTTTGTACTTCTTCAGTTGTTGTGTCATCAGTTATTTGGGCAGCACCTCTGTAAAGACTACCACCTCCACCAAATATTTCCATAATTTCTCTAACATTTATCTTTCCATTACTTCTTGAACTAATGCTAACTGTATTCTCATTAAGTCTTCCAATGGCACAACTCATATCATTATTAAATCCTTGTAATTCATCAGCAGCTTTAGCAAGCATTTCTTGACTAAATATTTCTTCGTTTTTTCCACAACATATGGCAAATCTATAACTATAATTGTTAGTTAGTCTTATTAAGTCATTTACTTTTAACTTTGTTTCAAAAGTTTCATCTTGCAATTCTTCAGCAAATTTTATGTTAGCATTTTTATCTTTTAACTTACCAACAATACTAAAAGTATTACCAGTAGTAGTTTCACTTCTTAATCCTTTTGTATCTAAATAAATTCCTGCTAGTAAGTAAGTTGCAATATCAGAGTCATAATCTATTCTAAAATCTTCTAATAAAGTAGTTACTATTTCACAGGTACTAGATGTTTGTGGTTTTATAAATTTAGTTAAAGATGGAATTGTCTTTGAATTTTGATCATGATGATCAATAATAGCAATACTTTTAAAATGGTTTATATATTCTTTACAACTAACTAATTCTATATTATTGGTATCAGTTACAATTAATAAGTCATTATCAGTTTTAATCTCATCAATCATAAGTGAAGATATCCTCTCAAAATCATTAGAAGTAGCATCTATAATTGTCAATACTCCAGTATTAATTGTTTCTAGTTTATCATCCATAATAATATAACTTTTCTTTTTTAGTTTATTAGCTATTAGAGATATTCCTATAGCAGAACTAATTGCATCTATATCAGAATTAATGTGAGTAGTAATAAATACTTGATTACTGTTTTCAATTTTTTCTTTTAATTTCTTTCTAAATTCATTAAGTTCTGCTCTATAATTTCTTTGTTCAGTTAATATTTTTCTTTCACTATCAGTCATAAATATCACCTTTGCCGCTTATAATACTACTTTTTAGGGAAAAAAGCAAATAATTATGAATTTTGCTTAATTAATTGTTTAGCAGGTATATTCCCTTCAAAATAGTCATTATATTCTTCAGGATTAATATCTTGATAGTAACCAGTTGTATTTAGGTGCTTTTCATTTCGATTATAGTCTAAGCTAATTTTATATTCTTCTATATTATGTCTTTTTGCTAATGATTTTTGTAAATATTCAACTTTATGATTATTTATTATATAACCATCTTCTCTATAGTAAATACTTACATCTTTAAAATTTTCAGTTATACTAAAAGAATAATTTCTCTTTTTGTTACCTTTATTCTCACTGTAATTTTCGCTTGATTTTGTATACATTGCAGATACTTCTTTATTATTTTCGAAAAGATGAACTTCTTTTTCTCTTTTTATATCATAATGAGTAGAGAATGTACCTTCTTCTTTCATTGTCTTTTTAGTCTTATAAATAGTTAGAAAATCGTTATAAATAGCTTTTTCACTATATTCATCATTATTTAAGTTCATATTTATACCTTTAGGACTAATATATATTGTTAGTTTAGAGGTAATTTCTGCATTTGTTAGATTTAATTCAATATAGTTATGATTAATATTATCTATATTACCATAGATTAAGAATAGTTTTAAATTTCTTGATATTGTTTCTTTAAACTTATCATCAATACCACTATTATTAATTTTTCTTATTAATCTATTTAAATCATCAATTTCTTTATTATTTAATTTTTTGCTTTTCTTTTTATTTATAGTATCAATAGTTATATTTAACTTCTTAAAAGTTTCATGATTAATATCATAAGGTATTCTTCCTATAATCATTGTTAATAGTTTTTTATAATTGTAATTTGTAAACATTTTTATTTCTCCTTTATTTTATCTCCTTGACATATGTCTCTTTTTGACATTATTTTATCTAAATTATTTAAAATGTCAATCTTTTTTGTTAACCATTTAGGTTCTATTAAATCCTCTTTTATAGGATCTTCTGTTAATCTATGAATTACTATTTTGGGATTTAAATATTCTAGTTGTTTTATGACAATACTAATATATTCATCTTTTGTTAAAACTTTAAATTTATTTTTATAATAGTATTTTTCTAAGGGGGTATCTTTTAAAATAGCTAGCATATGTATTTTTATACCATCAATATTTAATTCATTTAGATGTTTTACTGTTTCTATCATCATTTCTTCAGTTTCATAGGGAAGACCATTAATAATATGAACAACAACATTGATATTTCTTTCTTTAAGTTTTTTAACCATATTATCAAAATTTTCTAGAGTAGAACATCTATTTATTAGTTTGCTAGTTTTTTCATGAATTGTTTGAAGTCCTAATTCTATAATAAGATAAGTTCTTTTACTTATATCTTCTAAATAATCTAAGCATTCATCTGTAATAGAATCACTTCTTGTAGCGATGGATAAGCCTATACAATCATTTCTTTCTATAAATGGTTCAAAACATTCCTTTAGTTTTTCTAAAGGAGCATATGTATTAGTATTAGCTTGAAAATAGGCAATGAATTTAGCATTAGGCCATTTTCTTTGCATTATTTTTTTCCCTTTTTCAAACTGACTAATTAGACTTTCTTTAGGATTACCACCAAATTCACCACTACCTAATTTGGTACAATAAATGCAACCACCATAGCCTTTAGTACCATCTATGTTAGGACAAGTAAAGTTGGCGTTTAGACTAACTTTGCATACTTTTTCATTAAACTTTTCTTTATAATAATAAGTTAGGGTATGATATCTTTTATTATCATTTGTATATTTAAATCTATTTTCCATAAGTTACTCCTAATAAATATAGATAATTAGCTAGCTTGTATTCTTTAGAAAATATTTTACTTAATTTAGTTTGTTTTTTACCATTTTCCAAGTTACTTAAGAAGAATAATATTAGAGTTTTAGAATTTATCTTAGTAGTTAAATCTCTTATTTTTTTTGTTGTTTTTTTATCTATTGCTTCTTCTAGTTCTATTTTTTTCTTTAATATTTTAATGAAACTTTTTAAACTGTATATCTTGCTTTCGTCTACTTTAAATATTTTACCAAGTTGTTCAATAGATGTTAAAAAACTTTTTTCATTTTTATCTATCATTTTTTCTATGTTTTCTTGATAATATTTAGTTAAAGAATCTTTTCTAAAAGTAAATTTGTTACCATCTAGTTTTTTAAATGCTTTCATTGTGTCATTATAACCAAATTTTATATTAGTTTTAGCTTCTTCTTCATTAAAATTTAAGAAAAATGAGATGTTGTTTCTTGGTTTGATAGTTATTTGTTTTACTTTTTTAGTTGGTTTTTTCTTTATTCCTATTGATCCTAAATCAACTACTATTAGAAATTCTGCTCCTAAGTCACAGGCTAGGTCAATTGGTAAGTTATCATAATAACCACCATCTATATATTTATTACCATCTATTTCTTTCATTTTAAAAGCAGGAAAACAGGTAGCGGAAGCCATTAGATAGTCAATTAATTTATTACTAGGTATTTTATCTTTTGTAAGAATTAAGGGTTTTCTTGTAGTAAAATTATAAGTTATTAGTCCAAAGTCTATTTTACTTTTATAAAATCTTCTTTTATTAATGGTACTTTCAAGAATTGTTTCAATCTTTTTAATGTCCATACCACCATTTTTAAGAAAGTTTTCGCCAAAGAGTTTTAAAACATCAAAGTCTTTATTTGATTTTGGTAATTTGTTAAATAGATATTCTAAATTTAATTTTCTCCATATTCGCCAAGCTTTAAAGTAGGCTTTTTCACACATTAGAACACCATTGATAGCACCAATTGAGGTACCAGTTATAATATCATATTTAATATGAAGGTCTCGTAGGGCTTTCCAAACTCCTAATTGATAACTTCCTTTTGATCCTCCTCCTGATAAAACAACCGCTGTTTTCAAAATATCACCGCCTTTTTGTGTCTATATTATATCATAAGTTTAAAAGATGTGGTATAATTCTTATATAGTTAGAAAGTAGTGGTGGTTAAATGACTAGAAAAAAACTAAAATTAAAAAGTAGTGCAAAGAAACCTCTTGTAATAGTAAGTGCAATAATTTTAATAATTGTAATTGTTGTATTCTTTTACTTTAATAGAGTTGGTGAACTTAAAAGTTTAGGTTATAGTGAAGAAGCAGCTAAGAGTATTATTTTTAAATTTAAGTATTCTTATATTATGGATATAGGTGAAAATGAAACTTTAAATGCGGCATTTATTAGTGATGATTATATAGATGATAATTTAGATAAGTATGCTAAAATTGAATATGATAATCAAGAACATTTAATTAGTAATATAAATAAATTATTAGATAAAGGGTATAGTGTTAATGAGATTTCTCTTATAATTGATAAGGGTGATGATGAGTCAGTTACTGAATTTGCAAAGCGAGATAGAGTAAAAAATATAGATGAGTTTTTAAGTGTAGATTTTGCAAAGCTTGCTAATTATGATAGATATGTGGCATATCAAGAACTTAATAATGATGATGCAGAGACTACTGTTTTATATGTAAATATGGATTTTGATAAAGAGGATTATGTTGATCCATTAGTTATAGATGATTTTGATGATTATGTACTTGTTAATAAGCATAGACAACTTAGTGGTAAATATGTTCCTGATGATTTAGTTACTATTGATGAAGAATATGTAAAAGCTGATGGAGAGATAGAAATAGAGAGAAATGTAGCGAAAGCATTTTATGATATGGCTGATGCTGCTAGTAAAGAAGGACTTGAGTTGATGGTTAGTTCTGGTTATAGAAGTTATGAAGATCAAGAAGAAATTACTAATACATATTTAGAGCTTTATGGACAGAATTATGTTGATAATTATGTCGCAAAACCAGGTTTTTCTGAACATCAGACAGCGATGAGTTTAGATATTGCTAGTAAGAGTGTTAATACTTTTCTTGAAAGTAATGAGTATGTTTGGATGATGGATAATGCTTATAAGTATGGTTTTATTTTAAGATATCCTAAAAGTAAAGAAGATATTACAGGATATAAGTGTGAAGCTTGGCACTATAGATATGTAGGTAAAAAAATTGCTAAATACATAAAAGAAAATAATATTACTTATGATGAGTATTATGTTATGTTTTTAGATGATTAATTAATTGTCAAATCTATAATACTATGTTACTATATTTATAGTAAGTATATGAGAGAAGGTAAGATATGGAAAGAGTACGTTTATTTATTAAGAGATTATCAGATCCTAGTTTTAATAAAATATATATGATGGGTATGATTTTAATATGTTTGTTAATATTAGGAGGATACTTTTCATATTCAATGTTTACAGTAAGTAAAGAAAGAAGTAATGCTATTAGTATTGTTACTGGTAATTTAACTTATAAGTTAGAAGTAGATAGTGCAGAAGGAAATAAGTTAGTAGTAGGAGCAGGAGAGACTAAAGAGTTTACTGTAACCTTAAGTAATCCAAATAATAGAGAAGCAAGATTTAACTTTTATTATGTAGGAAGTTTACCTAGTGGTGTAGAAGCAGGATATAAAACAGGGGACGGAATAAATGTACCAATGGAAGAAGTGGGGAGTAACTTAACTGCAAGTGGTAGTTCTGGTTCTAGTAATATATATAAGATAAGAGTAAAGAATGAGTCTAGTAGTAGTGTAACAATTACATTAGGAGTAAGTGTAGGACTAGATTACAATGATTTAACATTACCAAGTAATGGACATTTATTTGAGGAAGCTAAATTAGAAGGACCAGTAAATGAAATAGTACTTGGTAATGTAGGAGAAAATGGAGATACCTATGATGACGGAACAGATACATTTATTATAGGTGAAGATCCAAATAACTATATATGGTATAGTGGTAAATTATGGAGAGCTGTATCTGTAAATAATGAAGCAAAGACAACTAAGTTAGTAACGCAGTGGAATATTACTTTTTTGGGATATGGTGAAGAAAGTTCTGATTTTGATGTTTCTTATGCTAAAGAATGGTTGAATGATATATCTGAAGATGGTTTTCTTGGTAATTTAAGAGCATATGATGAATTTATTGTAACAAATGCAAAATGGGATGCTTCAACAAATACTGATAGTGATTTAACACTTGCTAATATATCAAAACCAGATGGTTCTCATGTGGTAACTTCGACTGTTGGACTTTTGAATTTATATGAATTTTCGGTTACTAATACTGATGATTATGGTTGTAATACATATTTGAATAATAATCTTTATTGGCATACTATTACTCCAGTAGATCCATATAATATAATTGCTGTATCATCAGGTTGTAATGCAGACCCTTTTGTAGGTGTTGTTAATAGATATGGCATTAGACCAGTGATTAATTTGAAATCTGATATAAAAATTGTTGGTGGTGATGGAACGGAAGAAAATCCATATAGGTTAGAAGGGGATAATGATACTAATTTAAATGGAACAAAATTAAATACAAGATATAGTGGAGAATATATAAAGTTTGGAAATGAGGAAAATAATCTATATAGAATAGTAAGTCATGAAAATGGAACAGGAACAAAGATAACAAGTGTAAAACCATTAAAGAGTGATGCTACATTTATAACAAGTTCTTTCGGAGGAGATGCAATTTTTTCAAGTACTAATACAATAGGTACATTCTTAAATGGAGACTATTTAAAAAAATATGTAGATAGCAAGTATAGTAATATGATAGAAGACAATACTGTATGGTATTTAGGTAAAGTTGATTATATTGATAGTTATAAATTAGCAAAGTATACTGATAATACTATGAATAATAAAATATCAAGCGTCTCTTCTAAAGTTGGACTTTTACGTTATGGTGAATTGATGTCAGGACAGTTTGATACAGATTCTTCTAATATAAATTATTGGACACTTACTAGATATGATTCGTCTAATTTATGGACTATTGATAGTGATGTTTCTTATTTTAATGATGTAAGTTCTTTTTTGGGAATAAAACCAGCTCTAAATCTAAAATCTAACGTACAAATTATAAATGGTGATGGAACGTTGAATTCACCTTTTGAAATACAGTTAGGAAGTTAATAGTCACGAAAGAGAATAGTATTTCTCTTTCGTGACTAAATTAAAAAGGCTATAATTAGTTTAAATAAATTATAGTAGGGAATTACCAAAATCTTCGTCTAACGTGCGTAACGTGAACAACAATATAGAATACGAGCAACAAATTAGTTGCTTTTTTTCATGACACAGACTATCTATTGTGATATTTTGTAGATATAAGAGTGTCTTGTTAAAATAGATGGAAGTAAGGTAGAGATGGTACTAAAACTAATCCCTTTACTATAACTCTTAATGCTTAATATATTATATTTATTCTTTTCATCTTTTTATATTTGTGATAAAATTAAAGAGAATAAAAGGATGGGTGATATTATGTATCCACTAGGTAAACAGTTTGAAATTGACAGTAGTAAAGCTAAGAGTGATGATAAGTGTACTTATGAAGGAAAACATTATCGTATTACAGTTCTTTCTGAAAGACTTGTTAGACTTGAATATAGTCCTAGTGGTGTTTTTGTTGATGTTCCTAGTCAGTTTGCTATTAATCGTTCTTTTACTTTTCCAGAATATCAAACTAAACAAGATGCTAGATTTTTAGAAATAACAACTAAATATTTTCGTCTTACTTATGTTAAAGAAGCTCATTTTTCAGGTAGTAAAGTAGATCCTATGAAGAATTTAAAAATAACTTTATTTATGGGAAATGGTGAAAATGATAGAGATTGGTATTATGGCCACCCTGAGGTTCGTAATTTAGGTGGTAATATGATTAGTGAAGATGTTAATACACCTAGAAGTTTAAAACGTGGTCTTTACTCTTTGGAAGGTTTTGCTAGTATTGATGATAGTAATAGTCTTCTATTTAATCCTGATGGAACACTTGAAAACCGTGAGAAGGGTAGTTTAGATATATATGTTTTTATGTATAAAAATGATTTTAATTTGGCTTTAAAAGATTATTTTCGTCTTACTGGTAATCCTGAACTTATTCCTCGTTATGCTTTAGGTAATTGGTGGAGTCGTAATACTACTTATAATGAAGATAGTCTTAAAGAGTTGGTAGGAAACTTTGAAAGACGTAATGTTCCTTTAGCAGTTTTCTTGTTAGATAAAGATTGGCATTATCGTGATGTAGGCAAAGCTAAGAATTTACATACTGGTTTTACTTTTAATAAAGATTTGTTTCCTAATCCTAGTGAAATTTCTAAGTTTTTACATGAACATAATATAAGACTTGGACTTGAAATAGATCCAAGTGAAGGGATTTATCCTCATGAGACTTATTATGCTCAAGCATGTTCTTATCTTGGTATTAATGGAGATAAAATAATTGTTTTTGATCCACTTAATCCTAAGTTACTTGATGTTTATTTTAAACTTTTCTTACATCCATTAGAATCTTTAGGTGTTGATTTCTTCTGGCACGATTATAAAGCTGATAATAATGTTTTAAAATTACTTGCTTATAATCATTTTAATTATAGAGATATAGGAAGAAATCCTGCTAAAAGAAGTATTATGCTTAGTCGTAATGGTATTTATGCTCCTCATCGTTATCCTATTCTTTATGCAGGAGAAACTGAAGTATCATGGGATGGACTTAAAGAAATATCTTCTAGTATGATGTCTGCTGCTAATATTGGAGTATCATTTTGGTCTCATGATGTAGGTGGTAATCATGGTGGTATAGAGGAGAGTGAACTTTATATTAGATATGTAGAACTTGGGGTTTTTAGTCCTATTTTAAGATTTCACGCTGCTCGTGGTAATTATTATAAAAGAGAGCCTTGGAGATGGGATATTAAAACAGAGACTATCGCTAATGATTATTTACGTTTAAGACATAGATTAATTCCTTACTTATATACAGAGAGTTATAACTATTATAAAAATGCTAATATGTTGGTTGAACCATTTTATTATAGATATAAATGGGTAATAGATGATAATAATTATAAATATCAGTACTTTTTAGGAAGTGAATTACTTGTTTGTCCAATACTTTCTCGTAAAGATCCTGTAATGAATAGGACTATACATCGTTTTTATATGCCAGAGGGAGTTTGGTATGATTTTAAGACGGGAAAAAAATTCCCTGGTGATAAAAAGTATGTATCATTCTTTAAAGAAGAAGATTATCCTGTTTTTGCTAGAGCAGGTTCAGTTATTCCTTTATCAAATAGAAGTGATGTTAATAATGTAGGACTTCCTTTAGATATGGAAATTCATATATTTCCTGGAGTTTCTAATACTTATACTCTTTATGAAGATGATGGACTTACTTCATTATATAAAGAGGGTTATTACTTAAAAACAGATATTGATTATAATTATTTAGAGAATAATTATACAGTAATAATTAGATCTGTTGAGGGTAAAAGTGGTATTGTACCTATGAGACGTAATTATAAGTTTAGATTTAGGAATACTAAGAAAGCTGAAGATGTTAGAGCTTACTATAATGATCAAGAGATAAAGATAGAATCTATGTATATAGAAGAAAATGATTTTGTAGTTGAAGTTAATAATGTTAATACTATAGGGCAATTAACTCTTAATTGTAAGGGTAAAGATATTGAGATTGATGCTGTTAGACTTATTAATGAAGATATAGATAGTATTTTGATGGATTTACAGATTAGTACTTATTTGAAAGAGAAGATTGCTAGTATTACATTTAGTGATATGACTATTAAGAAGAAGAGAATTGCTATTCGTAAATTAAGAAAAGAAGGTCTTTCTAAAGAACATATGAAACTTTTCTTAAAGCTTATGGAATATATAGAAACTGTATAAAGAGAACTGGTATTCTCTTTTTCCTTGTGGTACAATATTTTATAGATGAAGCGTGGAGGTGGTTTAGTTGAAAGCTATGGTTACAGGTGCTTCTAGTGGTATTGGACGTGATATTGCTTTAGAACTTGCTAAAGAAGGTTTTGATTTAGTTCTTGTAGGAAGAAATAGGGAAGCGTTAGAAGATGTTAAGAATACTATTGATGGTAAAGTTAAGGTAAAGATAGTTGTTGTTGATTTATCTAATTTACAGAAAGTTAAAGAACTTTATGTTTTAACTAAAAGTGATGATATTGATATACTTGTTAATAATGCTGGTTTTGGAGTATTTGGAGAATTTGTAGATATAGATTTAAATACTGAAATTAGTATGTTAGATGTTAATATTAGAGCGCTTGATATGTTAACTAAGTTTTATTTAAAAGATATGATAAAAAAAGATAAGGGTATTATTCTTAATGTTTCTAGTAGTGCTGCTTTTATGGCTGGTCCTATGCTTAGTAGTTATTATGCTACTAAGAGTTATGTATATCGTTTAAGTCTTGCTATTAATGAAGAATTAAGGAGAAGAAAGAGTAAAGTACAAGTTTCTGTTTTGTGTCCAGGACCAGTTGATACTAATTTTAATAATGTAGCAGGTGTTAGTTTTAGGGTTAAAGCACTTAGTAGTAGTTATGTAGCAAAGTATACTGTTAAGAAAATGTTTAAGGGTAAAACAGTTATTATTCCTGGTTTTAAAATGAAATTTGTTAAATTTATAGTAAGGTTTTTACCTGATAAGTTTGTCTGTCATATTAATTATAATATTCAAAAGAAGAAAGAAGGTTAAGATGAGTAATCTGGTTTCGGTTGAAAATTTAACAATTGGTCCTTTTAAAAAGTTTAATATTACAATACCACTTAATTCTTTAATAATAATTACAGGTTCTAATAATAGTGGAAAAAGCTTATTACTTAAGGTAATAGCAGGACTTATAAGTACTAAAAAAGTTATTTATAATGAAGAGATAATCGCTAATTATAATGATATCGCTTATATTAACAATATTCATTTTAATTTTGATACTGTATTGAAGAATGTTAGATATCCTTTAGAATGTTTGGGTTTAGATGATGAGAAAATTAAAAAGATAGTAAAAGATGTTTTAAAGGATTTGAATATATCTGATATACTTAATAGTAAGATAGAAGATCTTAATAATTATGAGAGGCTTAAAGTTTATCTTGCAAGTGCTCTTGTTAGTAGTCCTAAGTTATTGTTACTTGATGATCCAGGTCTTTATTTATCTTTATTAGAAAAAGAAGAGTTTATGGGGATTTTAGAACAGGTAAGATCTACTGGTATTACTATTGTTCTTTCTACTTCTAGTTTAGATGAAGTTATTTATACTATTAATAGTACTCTTTATGTCCTTGATAAAGGTGAAGTTGTTAGTAGTGGAGAGATGTTAGAAGTTTTAAGTGATGATAGTCTTTTAAATAAAGTAGGCTTAAAACTACCTTTTATGATAGATTTATCTGTTAAGTTAAAATATTATAATCTAGTTTCTAAAATAAATATGAGTCCTTTAGGAATGGTGGATTCTTTATGGAAATAAAGTTTTCTCATATTAATAGTAGAGATTTTAAAGATTTATCTTTTACTATTCCTAAAGGGGAAATAATTGGAATATATGGAGATAATGGTGATAAGTTATTAAGATTAATATCACTTGAAGAGGAAGCTAGAGGAATTATTTATTTTAATAAAATAAGGAAACTTAGAAGTAATTATTATTTATTTAGAAAAATGATGGTTTTAGTAGAAAAGAGATTTGTTAATATATTTGATGTAGATAATATCTATGAATATTTTGTTAGTTATATTAGATATAAAAAGATAGAAGTAGATGATATTGATAAAAGAATAAAAGATTCTTTAAGAATAGTGGGTCTTAAAGTAGATATTTTAGAAAGACGTATTTCTACTCTTACTTTTAGTGAGACCAAATTATTACAGTTTGCTTTAGCATTTTTATCTAATCCTAAAGTTATTTTGTTAGATGAACCATTTAGGGGATTAGGTTTGAAGACAGTTAATAAACTTATGAGAATACTTACAAGACTTAAAGATAAGTTTTCTAAGACTATTATTATTTATAGTAGTGATTCTAATTATTTATATCAATATACTGATTATTTATTTGTTCTTTATGATAATAAAATAATTGCAGAGGGTAATAGTAAAGATATTTTCTTTGATAATGAAGATATTTCTTTATATAATATTAGAAGACCTGATATTGTAGATTTTATAATGTTAGTTAAAGATAAGAAAAATATTAAGTTACCTAGAAGGGTTGATGTTAAAGATTTAATTAAAGATATTTATTGGGATGTGAAGTGATATATGCGTTATTTAATTAGGTTTAGTTATGATGGGAGTAATTTTAAAGGATATCAGAGACAGGATGGTTATAGAACAGTACAAGAGGAGTTAGAGATTGCTGCTACTAAGGTTAATAATTTAAAAGAAGTTAAGATAGTTGCAGTTAGTAGAACTGATAGAGGTGTTCATGCTCTTGATCAAGTCGCTCATTTAGATATGGATGTTTCAATTACTCCTTATAAATTAAAGAGAGCTTTGAATAGTAATATTAGTGATGAGATACATATTAATTCTGTTAAAGAAGTAAGTGATGATTATTTTTCGAGGTATCATGTTCTATCTAAAGAGTATCATTATTATATTAATATGGGAGAATTTAATCCAATAATGAGAAATTATGTTTATCAACATTGTTATCCGCTTAATGTTAGTAAAATGAGAGATGCAATACAATTTTTTAAAGGTGAACATGACTTTAGAGCTTTTGTTACTGAGAATAGGGTTAAAGATAATTGTGTTAGATGTATATATGATGTATCTATTGAAGAGAAAAATAACATATTAGATATTAAATTTGTTGGTAATGGTTTTTTAAGATATCAAGTTAGAAATATGGTAGGGGCTTTAATTAAAGTTGGTACAGGTAAGATTGAACCTTTTGTTGTTAAAGAGATACTTGATAGTAAAGTAAGGGGTAAAAATGGTGCGACTGCGAAGCCTTGTGGTTTATATCTAGTTAAGACTAAATTAGGTGATGAAGAATGATAGGAGTACTTGATTCAGGAATTGGGGGAGTTTCAGTATTAAGAGAAATTATTAAGTTAATTCCTAAGGGTCATTTTATATATTATAGTGATTCAGTTAATAATCCTTATGGTGATAAAAGTAAAGATGAAGTATATGTTATTGTTAAAAATATAGTAGCTTATCTTTTAGATAAAGGATGTATAGCGATTGTTTTAGCTTGTAATACTGCTAGTGCTATTTGTGTTAAAAGGTTAAGAAGTGAATATCCTGATACTTTATTTATTGCTATTGAACCTGCTTATAAAATGGTACATGATTATAATCCAGAGGGTAATACTTTAGTTATGGCTACTAAAGGAACTTTGGAAAGTGAAAAGTTTTTAGCTTTATATCATAAGTATGATAATAATAAAACTACTTTACTTTCTTGTAGTGGTCTTGCTGATTTGATAGAGAAGGGTAATATGGAAGATGTTAATCTTTATTTGGAGAATAATCTTAAGAAATATAAAGGTGTAGATAATGTAGTTTTGGGTTGTACTCATTATCCTTTAATTAAAGAAAATATTAGAAGAGTTTTAGGGGTTGTTAAGTTCTTTGATGGTTCAGTTGGGGTTAGTAAAGAGCTTTTAAGACAGTTAGAACTTAGAAATATTAATTATGATAATAATGAGCTTAAGATAGATTTTATTGATTCTAGTAAGGATGATAGTAAAGAGAAAAGATTTAGAGAATTGTTAAAATAGGATAATTTTGTTGATAATTATCCTATTTTACTTTATTATATTATGGAAAAACTATGATTAGTTATAGGCTCTTTAAATTAATATTATTCATTTTATACATATAATATATTGTTATTATGTTGTTGTTTTGTTGTTATCTTGTTGATTATTCTCTGGAATTGTGATATCTTTATAACAGAGGAGGAAAAGTTATGTCTAGTTTAAATAATTTAAATAGTGCTATTAACGTACAAGTAGATAGTAAAGATAAGGAACTAGCTACTAATATTTTAAAGGATTTAGGATTAAATATGAGTACAGCGATTAATATTTTTATTAAACAGATTATAAAGTGCGATGGCTTACCTTTTGAAGTTAGAAATCCTAGACCAAATAAAGAATTGTTGGATGCTTTAAAAGAAGGAGATGATATATTGCTTTTAAGAAAAAATACGAAAAAATATGATAGTGTTAAAAACTTGATAGAGGATTTAGATAGTGAAGTTTAGCTTTTTAAAGTCTAAATATGATATAGTTATAACTTCGAAATTTAAAAAAGATTATAAAAGAATAATTAAACAGAATAAAGATAAAGGAAAATTAGTTTATGTTTTGGAAGTTCTTGCAAATGGTGAATTGTTGGATTTTCAATATAGGGATCATAGATTAATAAATGATAAAGTATATAAAAATTGTAGAGAGTGTCATATTGAGCCTGATTGGTTGTTGATTTATAGGTATGATGGATTAACTCTATTATTACTTGCTATGGGAAGTCATAGTGAATTATTTGACTTATAATTTATTTTTTGATATATTTTATGTATAGATTTTTGAAGAAGTCTAAAAGTAGAAATATAATTACTTTAAGAGACTTAGTGGTAGGTGGAAACTAAGATAGTTATATTTTGAAGTTACATAGATGGAGAAAAACGTGACTTAAGCGTTAATTAGGTATGAGTGCATAGTTTCTATGAAATAAGGTGGTACCACGGGTTTGACTCGTCCTTAGTTTGTAGGGACTTTTTATTTTTTAGGAGGGATAAAATGACATTATTTGAAGAATTAAAATGGAGAGGATTAGTTAAAGATATATCTAGTCCAGAACTTATTGATAAACTAAATAAAGGTGGTCTTACATTTTATATTGGAACTGATCCTACTGCAGATAGTTTGCATATTGGACATTTTTCATCATTCTTAATTGCAAGAAGATTGAAAGAAGCAGGACATCATCCAATACTTTTAGTAGGTGGTGCGACTGGTCTTATTGGAGATCCTCGTCCTACTAGTGAAAGACCTATGATAAGTAAAGAAGAATTAAATCATAATTTTCTTTGCTTAAAAGAACAAGCGGAAAGAATATTTGCAAGAGGAGATAATGATTTTAGAGTTGTTAATAACTTTGATTGGACTAAAGATATTAATGTAATAGATTTTTTAAGAGATTATGGTAAGTACTTTAATATCAACTATATGCTTGATAAAGATATTGTAAGAAGAAGACTAGATTCTGGTATTACTTATGCAGAGTTTTCTTATATGATATTACAAGCTTTAGATTATTTACATCTTAATAGTGAATTTGATTGTACATTACAAGTCGCTGGACAAGATCAATGGGGTAATATTACAGCAGGTATTGATTTGATTCGTAAGAAAACAGGTAAGGAAGTTTATGGATTTACGATGCCTCTTTTAACAAAAGCGGATGGTACTAAGTTTGGTAAGAGTGAAGGAGGAGCGATTTGGTTAGATAGAGAAAAGACTACTCCTTATGAGATGTATCAATTCTTAATTAATGCAGAAGATACTAAAGTAATAGATTATTTGAAGTTCTTAACATTCTTAAATAAAGAAGAGATTGAGAAAATAGAAAAAGAACAGATGGAATTTCCTGAGAAAAGAATTGCTCATAAAAGGTTAGCTTATGAAGTTATTACTTTTATACATGGAGAAGATGCTTATAATGAGGCTTTAAAGATTAGTGAGTCTTTGTTTAGTGGAGATATTAAAAGTCTTACTAGTAAAGAAATAGAGATGGCTTTTAAAGGTCTTGATAAGATTACTATAAATGAAGATATGAATATAGTAGATTTTCTTGTTAATACAGGTGTTTGTAGTAGTAAAAGAGAAGCTCGTGAATTTGTTAATAATAATAGTATTAGTATTAATGGAGATAAAGTTAATAGTCTAGATTTTGTTGTTGATAGAAGGGTTGCTATTGATAATAGATATGTTGTAGTTAGACGTGGTAAGAAGAAATATTTTATTGTATGTTTTGGAGGTAATGATGAAAAAGAATAGAAAGAAAAGAATAAATACTGATCAAAAGAAAATTGTTAAATGGTTAAGAGTTATTATTGTTTTATGTATTGCTATTATTGTTATAGAATTAGGATATATTGGACTTACTTATTATAATAGAAGTCAATCTATTATTTATAGTGATACACTTAATTCTTTTGATGAGGTTAGTAGTGGATATATAGTAGCTGGAAATAGTGATTTTAAAAATAGTGAATTTAATTCTTATCAAGAAGAGTATAATAAAGCTAAATTTGCTAAATATAATGAAGATTTTGAAGTAGAGTTTGAAAGTGCTTATACTAAAGGTTTTGGTTCATATTTTAGTGATGTTATAGAATATAAAGATGGTTATATTGCAGTAGGTGGTGCACAATATGATGAACAACAAGTTGAAGATAATGCTACTGATGGATTAATTGTTTTATATGATAAGAATGGTAAACAAATGGATACTAAGAGTGTACAAATAGTAGGTGATACAACTTTTAATAAAGTATTACTTGTAGATGATGGATTTATTGTAGTAGGTCAAAGTATCTTACAAAATATGGTTATTGGAAATAATCCAGATGGTGGAGCGTTGATGATTAAGTATGATTTTGATTTCAATGAAGAGTGGCGTGTTAATTATGGTGGTAGTAAATCAGGTAAT
The DNA here is from genome assembly GCA_944363685.1 of uncultured Bacilli bacterium. GTDB lineage: Bacteria > Bacillota_I > Bacilli_A > RF39 > UBA660 > Onthousia. Next base: position 3,148 of record CALVUV010000008.1, on the reverse strand, counting down.
TTTAATGATGCCATTATAGATGGAGATTATATTTACTTAGTTGGTAAAGATGCTACTCGTTATGGGTTAATTGCTAAATATACTTTAGATGGAGAGAAAGTTTATACTAAGACTTATGAATATACTGATACTGTTGGTTTTAGTTCTATTGTTAAAGTTGGAGATGAATTCTTTGTAGCAGGTTCTAAGACTATTAATATTGATGCTGAGGATGAAGATAAGGTTACAGAAGGTTTAATTGTTAAGTATGATAGTGATGGTAATGTATTGGATGAAGTAACTTTAAGTAGAAATAATGCAGCGAGATTTAATAAGATTATTAGTGATGGAGATGATTTAATTGTAGTTGGTCATACTTATAAGAAGGATGAAGAGAAATCTACTGATACTTATAATTATTTAGATTATCGTGGTATTATTGCTAAGTATGATAGTGATTTAAAAGAAGTTGATAAAAGAATTGAAAATGGTGCAGGAGTTGATTACTTTAGTGATGTTATAATCAGTGATGGTGGTTACTTAGTAGGAGGAGCATCTTCTTCTCGTGAACTTGGTAGTAATAATAAGGATTATCGTGTTTACTTTTTACAATATAATAAAGATTTAGAAAAAGAGTGGTATAAATAATGCTTTATGTAGTTAAGAGTTTTAAGGAGGATAATATTAGTAATAAGAATAATCCTCCTTTATCTGAAGAAGGGGTACAGTTTGGTAAGAATTTTAAATTAAGAAATAATAGGGTTAAGTTTGATAAGTGTTATACATCATATCTATTAAAAGACTTTGGTAGTGCTTTAATTCTTGTTGGTGATAAATTAATTGTTGAGAGAAGTCATAGTTTAGATAATGCTAAAAAGGAAGAGGTAACTGATTTTATTAAATCTCTTCCAATAGATGCATCTATTTTAATAGTTGCTAGTGATGAGGTTGTTTCTATGATTAAAGATAGTTTTGATTGTATGGAGTTAAAATAAATGTTATAGTAGTAATAGAAATGAGAGGTGTTCGGTAATGAAATATAAGAGTATTAGTTTAAATGGTAACAAAGATTATCAGTATAGTTTAGTTAAATATGAGGATAAATATAATATTATATTAAAACATTTAAAGAATATAAATGCTGATTTACTTAATTCAGTTTGGCAGTGCCCTATACTTTATAGTGAAGAAAGTGACCATCAAGCTTATATGATAGTAAGAGATGTAAATGAAGGTGTCGGAGCGACTTATATTGGTACTAGTACGGATGAAAAGGATTTAGAAGTAACATTGCAATTAGATGAAGATAAGTTTGATGATGAAGTTGATATGTATAAACTTATTAATCAGTTAGTTGATTCTTTAGGTCGCTATTTTTATGATAAAGAGAATATTTATATTAATTTAGTTAATAAGATAGATTTGTCTATATATAATAGTCTTAAATATAAAAGACAAGTTCATTATATGAGTATGGATACATATTGTTGTAATAATAAGAAGTATAATACTTTGATTCCTTTATTATTAAAAGAAATTAAGAGTTGTGAAGATACTTTAGTTTCTTGGAAACAAACGTGGTGGCAAAGATTAGAACATGTTGATTTGCTTGATTTACATTATTTATATGATGAAGATTATATTAATGAAAGAGGTTTTCCTAAGAAATATGGATATGTACCAATAGATGAAATGTTTAATAAAGTAGATACTGTTTTTTGGACTAATATTAATTCTAATATGGCAAAAAGAGAAGTAAACTTTAATGTTAATGGGGATGTTAAGTTCTCTAGAAGACCTAAGAAAAATGGTGTTTCTTATGAGTTTGAATATAATGTAGTAGAGGATGGATTTGTATTTAAAAATTCTGATGTTTCTATTAGTGATAATTCTTTTGAAACAAAAATAGAAACTAGAAACGGAGAAGTGATTAAGTCTAAGAAAAAGGGGACTAAAAAAATAACTTACAAGAGTGATGTTATTAATAAATCTTCTATTTATGCTGAAGTTAGACTTGATAATAATGATGATATTGATAAATGTTATATTGATTTTAGAACACATAGAAACAATGGTAAGATTAATGGTATGTACCTTATAAGGATTAATAATAGAGATAAAAAATTTTCTTTTAGTTATCGAACTAGGAAAGGTAATATTTGTAAGTATGATGATAATATTTATTATGATGATGAAAGACTTTCTATGGGTACATTAAAAAATAGAATAGAATTTTTTAGGGATGCTATTAATAGTTGTTATAGAAATGGTAGAGGAGCGATTTCTTCTGATATTGATATTAGTGATTTAGTTTATATTGAAAAAAATGTGGTTAATTTTATGAAACAGATAAAGAGCGAGATACCTTTACCTTATTTACAAGAACAAATAGATAGATTTATTTTAGAATATAGTAATTCCAAGAAAGATGATAAAGTAAAAAAACTAGTTTAAGTAGTGATTTATTATTTAAAAAGATAGTGATACATTGAAAATAGGTATTGATATAGATGGCGTATTAACTGATGAACATACTTATGTTTTAGATAATGGTACTAAGTATTTCAGTGAGAATAATATTTCGTATATAGTTAATAGAAATGTATATGATAGTGAAGAAATATTTGGTGTATCTGAAGATGAATATAATAACTTTTGGAAAGAATATATTTTTGAATATTCTAAAAACATTTCAATTAGACGTTATGCTGCAGATATTATTAAGAAACTAAAAGAAAAAGGAAATGAGATATTTATTATTACATCACGTTCATTTACAACTTATGAAAATGAAAGTAAAGATAAAATGCAATATCTTGGTCCAGTAGGACCAGTGCAGTCTTTAGTTAGACATTTAACAACTTCGCAAAGACAGTTATTTTTCTATCTTTGCAATCTTTGTTTTTGTCATCATTATTAAAAATCATATTTACCTCCTTTGCTATATATTATGTCTTGTTAAAAATGTTAAATAATTAATGTGTTTAGAGATATTAAATTTTAGAAACAAAAGAATCAAGAACTTGTTCACAGCCCTTGATTCTTTTATTTCCTATTTATTATAGAATTCAACGATTAATGATTCGTTAATATCCATGTTAAGTTCATTTCTTTCAGGATATCTTACATAAGTACCTTCTTTTTTGTTTTCATCAAAAGTTACATATTC
>CALVUV010000007.1 GCA_944363685.1 uncultured Bacilli bacterium | reverse complement strand
AAGAAAGGAAAGTGATAACAATGAATAAAGTTTACAATATGTTAAATGGGGGGGGGGGGAGCTTATTTGGCTTAACCTCTTTAATGAAAGGAGGGAGAGGCTAGTAATTAATTCTCTCTCTCATAAAAAGAGGTGTAACTATGAGTAATAGTGTACTTATGGATAAAGATGAGAAGATCCTTAATCCTAAAATACCTAGATATGAAAAAAGATTAAGAAAAGTCTTATGGACTAATTCTAATCCTAGTCAAGAAATGGGAGCAGATGTGCCTATTAATTTGTCTAGTAGTGATTATGATGAGTTAGAATGGGTATTTGCTTATTCAAATAGTGCAAACAATGCAATATCAGTTAATTGTCTAAAAGGGATGAATATTACTGTTATTACAATGGGTTATAATAGTCCAACATTAATAAGGCGAGTAATTAACTATGTATCTGATACTCAATATTCGACCATGAATGGTAAATTTGGAGATACTGATAAAGCAAGTATGTTAATTCCACTTTCGGTTATAGGCATTAAAAACTCATAGTTAAGCTAAAAAGCGAAATATGTGAATGAAGTATTAAAAGATAAAGATGAACAAATATTAAACCCTAAAATTCCACGTTATGAGAAAATTGCAGAAATAACATCTAATGCTAATGGAACAGCTATTAAATTTAACAGTGGTTTTATGATTTGCTTTGGCAGTGTTATTGTTAATGTAAACGGGGGTAGCGATTACTATGGACTTTTCAATAGAACAGTAGATGTGCCAGTTAATTTTCCAGCACAATTTATCTCTACAGACGATTTAACAATTAATGCAACTTCTCAACAATTTGGTGTTTTCAGCACAATAATAAGAGGAAAAACAACTAGTAATTTTAGCTTTTGTGGCTTTTATCCTGCTACTGTAAGTTTTACAAGCATGAGGATAAATTATATTGCTTGTGGACGTTGGAAGTGAGAGAGAATTAAATAGCCGATTATATGGCAGTAAATAATGTTTTAAAAGATAAGGATAATAAAATACTAAATCCTAAAATACCAAGATATGAAAATTTAAAATACAACTTAATAGATGATGCTAACCCTATTAAAACTGGAAGAAAAGTAAATGGTAAAGATGAGTATGTAACTAGATGCGACATAGGAACATTACCAAATAATACTACTAAGAATTATACCTTGCCTATTAAAATGAGTGAAATTGTTCCAAGTAAGGATTTAGAAATTTATGCTCTTAGCTCATCTGGTGAATTAATACCTATGCCTAGATATACAGGTTCAAGCTATATAAACTACTATGTAACCTCTGATACTTCAACAAATGTTTCTACTTTAGTAATTGTATCAAACAGTGATTTATCGAGGTTTACAGGATATTTTAATATGTATTTTACTTATAAAAATTAAAAGGAGGAACAATGGATGAAATAATTAATTCTGCGAAAGAAATAGGACAATTTATAGCATTGGTTATAATAAGCTTGTTCGTTTGCAAACAGTATCTAAATCAATATTTCAAAAAGACTAATGTAGGTAAGATGTTACCTAGACAAAATAAGTTGGATTTAGAGATTCTAAATAAGTTAGAGTATGTAAAAGAGATTTTAAATGCTGATAGAATCCACGTCTATGAGTTCCATAATGGAGAACATTATAGCGATTATAGGTCGGCATATAAGTTCTCTTGTACGTATGAAGTCTTTAAAGCAGGAAATCAGCCAGTTCAACAAAGATGTATTAACTTGCCTACAAATTGTATGCCACAATTCGTTCATAAAATAACGGAAGAAGGTAAATTTGTTTGTAAAGACTTGGAAGATTTAAAAGAAATTATGCCTAGCACATATAACTTCAAAAAGAGCATAGACGTAGATTCTTTCTACGATATAGCAATTCACAATAAAGATGGTAACATTATTGGTTTCATTGCTATTCATTGGTTTAATAAAGAAAACATGAAAATAGATAAAGATACAATTAATCAACTAGTATGGTATGTTGAAGAACACTTAATAAATTCTAAATAAGAAAGGAGATGGAACTATGGAAATAACTTATGTAGTGATTATAGCAATAGTAGCTTATATATTAGGAGCTATCACAAAAATATTTATTGACAATGTACCTAATAAATACATTCCTATTCAAAATGTTCTAGTAGGAATTATAAGTGCATTAATTTGTTATTTCACAGGTGTTGAGCCAAACCTATTACAAGCATTAGTATTATGCTTAGTAGCAACAATGGGAGCCGGTGGAATAGCCGATTTAATTAATATTAAAAATAAGTAGAGAAAGGAAAGTGAAAAAATGATTAATGATAAAATGTTAGATTTGTGCAAAGAAGTAGTAGTTAATTATTTCAATGATAATGTTGATAAAACTGATGGATTAAAAATAAATAAGGACAATGTCTTTATTGTATGGTTTAGTAAAACATTACAAAACTTTAAAGCATTAGCAAGTACTACAGTAAGTGATGGAATGTATTATGAGATTACTTACAATGGAGATAAGAAAGAGCTGTATTTAGATGCTTATAAGAAATGGGAAAATAAATGTATTAAGGTAGAGGAGGAATAATAATTATGAATTTTCAAGATTTTGTTAATCAAACCAAAGGAAAAAAGATAGATGTTGATGGATTATATGGAGGACAGTGTGTAGACCTATTTAATTACTTTAATAAACTATATAATAATGGAGTTTATATTAATTGTAAGCCAAGTGGATATGCTAGAAGTTTAGCAGAGAATAAGAATAACAATGGAATATTAAATTATTATCAAGAAACTGCTATTAATAACATGATTACAGGTACAGTAGTAGTGTATGGTAAATGTTCTTTTGCTCCTGATAGCCATGTATGTTTCTTTATTAAAGATAATGGTGATGGAACTTATCAAGCATTACAGCAAAATAATAAAGGTCGTCAGTATGTAACGATAGATAATAATCCATATAATGGTATCATAGGTGCATTTATTCCTAAACAATTGGTTAAAAATAATAATGCTAATCAACCTAGTGCAGGATCAGACCAAGTTCTTTATAAAGGTTCAAAGGTTCAATTTTATGGTTGCCAAATAGAGGACATACAAACTAAAGGAAATGAAACAACATTTTATTCGAGTAAATATGGAACGTGGTTACCAATTACACCATTCTACAGAGTAGATGGTAATGGTAATAGATATGCTAATCAAATATCTAGCAAAGGTAATTGGTTAAAATCAGATGCTATATTTACTGTTAAATCTGTTTCAAAGAATCCTGATAAAGCAGTTATTGAAATAGATGGTAAAGATTACAATGTGTTATCAAGTGGATTATATGAAGTGTCTAATAATTAATAAAGCCTAGAGGAATAATAACCTCTAGGTCTTTTTTTTGTGCATCTCAATATTTTTACCCCTTATTTACCTCTTAAAAATATATCAATGTATATTTTACTATATTTTTATATGTTACTATTTGTTATAAAATAAAGTTTTTTCTTTTAATATATTACTAAATATTATTGAAAATCAATTCCCGCTGGAGCCACCAGTTAGATTTTAACCCTTATTTTATAAGGGTTTTATTATTATATTTTTTATTTACCCCTCATTTACCTCTTTTTTTAAAGTTATTTAATACATCTATGGTATGTTTTTTCTTATCAGGAAACATATGATAATATGTACTTTCTATAACTTCAACAGTATCTCCTAATCTCGCAGCAACTTCACGACTATCACATCCTAAATTAATTAATAGCGATGCATGCGAATGTCTAAAACCATGAGGTGTTATTCGTTTAAAATTAGTATGTTCTTTTTTTGCCTGTTCAATATATTTATCAAGATGGTTTGCAAATGTGGTAGGTGCTACATATTTAACATTACCAAAAACAAACCACTCATTTGAAAAATTATATAATTTTTTTTCCTGTTCATAATGTTTAGATAACATTGCAACTGTGTCATCGTCTAAATCAACAATACGAATTGAATTATCGGATTTAGGATCCACTATTGCAAACACCTGTCCTTCTACTTTGTTTGTAAAATTGTCTTTTATATATATTTCTTTTCTTTCTAAATTTACGTTATTCCAAGTTAAAGCAATTAGCTCTCCCATTCTAAGACCTGTATAATAAAGAAAATTAAAAATTATGTAATAGAAAGGGTCATCAACACACTTTATGAATATATCAAATTCTTTATCTGTCCAAAAATTCCATAGAGCATCATTAACTTTTGTAACATCCTTTGAAATGCGTTTTTTTTGTATTCTAGAAACGATTTTTATATCAAAGTCATAATTGTCCTTAGCATATGTCAGAACTTCTTTTAAATAGCCAATTAATGAGTTCTGATACTTTTCACCGATATTAGCATTTTCTAAATATGAGTACCAACTATTAATTGTATCCATTTTTATTGAGTGTAATTTATATTTACTGAAAAAATTTAATATATGTTTTGTTAAATTTTGTTTTAAACGATAATAAGTAGTACATTTAACGGCTCTTTCTTTTATAGATAACCACTCATAAAAAACTGACTCAAATGATATATTAGTATCTGTTATATCTTTCTTTTCAACACTATTTAAAAATTCTCTTTCAGCTTCTTTCGCTTCACTACTTAATTTATATAATTTACTTTCTTTTTGTTTTCTATTACCATACATATCTGTATAGTAGCATCTAAAGTAATATGATCTTCCATCTTTAGTCCATTTCTTTTTATTTTTTTCTCTATAAACTGGCATTATATCATCTCTTTCTATTGATTTTTAATATCAGAATTGATATAATGTAATAGAAAAATCCAAAAGCATTATATCAATTCTATTGGTATTTTGTTTCTTAGTCTTGACCGACTTTTTTGTGATTTTTCACTGTCTCGTGTTCCCGCACGAGGCTTTTTTTATTTTTCGTCTTTATTTTTAAAAGAAATTCTTAAATCTATTCCATAGTTTAACTCTGTTGTTTCAACAATTTCTTTTCCATAGTCATTATAAGTTCCTTCTTTTGTTTTTCCACCAGTTACATAAATAACTGTATTTAATACTTCATTATTATTAACTATATCTTCAAATTTACTTATATCATCCTTTGCTATATTAGCTACTTCATAATAATTGTCATCAGTATCTTTCATAAGGATTATATAAGCAGGCTTACCCTTGTATTCAACTTTTTTGTATATTCCATCAAATTCTACATCTTCAAATTCACTTACAGAACCATACATTTCTTTTATTTCAGCTGTAGAATAACCATTGAATAAATCCGCACTACTTAAAATCTCTTTTTTATAATTCTTTGTTATTCTTTTTATTATATCTTGTCTGTTTTTTCCATTATCGTTGTCAGCCATTTCCCCAACACATTCAAAAAGCATTCTTTTAATTTTAGGTTTATTGTCGTTTTCATCGCTATTATTTGAATTGTTATTATTTTCATCAGAATCATCAGAAGTAGTAGTTACTCTTATGATAAAAGCAATAAGTGCAACAATTGAAATTATTAATAAAAACCAAGCCATAAGTTTACCTCCTTTCCTATGCTAAATTTATTAAAAGTACCTATACTAGCATACCCTTAATCAATTTTAGTTCTCTTTTCACGAGCGACACCTACAATTTTAATAGGTTTATTTATAACATCTTCTTTTGAAAACATTTTAATACCATAAGCCATATTATAAGCTTGTAGTACGATTCCTTGGTCATTAATTAAAACTTTTTTAAATGTTGACTCAGTTCCGTTTATCATAACAGCACAATCTTTACCATTGTACAGTGTGGTATCATTTGTTTTTTCAAAAATAACTATATCTTCATCTTGATATTTAGGAAACATGGAATCACCACTAACTTTAAGACCATAAAACTCTTTATTACCTTTAGTCCAACTCCTAGGTATATCTACATAATCAATAATATCAGTTTGGCTTTCTATTGGTATTCCGGCTTTGATGGTGCCATATACAGGTATTTTAATTATGTCAGAATTTACATCTATTACTTCGGCATTGTCAAATCTTAAATCCTTACCAATTAAATCGGTTAAAGGAACATTTAATGCACTAGCGACATCTACTGCATTATCAATGGTAGGGATACGATTATCATCTTCCCAACGTGCTATTGTTGTTTGATTTACACCTATTTTTTCTGCAAGTTTATTTTGAGATAAACCTTTTTTTTCTCTTAAATATTTAAGATTAGTACTAAAAAATTCTGCCATATATTCTCCTTTCTAACTGAATTATACAATAATAAAATGTTTTTTTCAATAAAAAAATGACAAAATGCAGAAAAGGGTATTGACTTCTGCAAACTGTCATAATATAATTGGTACAGATAGGAGGTTAGAAAATGATTTCAGAAACAACTAAGGCTATTGGATTAGAATTAGCAAATATTAGAAAAAGCAGAGCTTTGTTAATTACTGAAGTATCTGAGGCAACTAAAATAAATAAAGATACCATAAGTAAATATGAAAATGGCAATAGTTCTATTAAAATTTATATACTAGATATTTTACTAAATTATTATGACGTTAGTATAGATATTTTTTTTAAAAAAGTATATGACAGAATGCAGAAACAATAATAAAAAAGTCGGTCAAGGCTAAGAAGGGATTTGATATTATGAAAAAATTAAGATTAAAAAAGTGGGTTAAGATTTTGATAGTAGTAATTGTTTTAATTTCTATTGTCTTTATTTTAACTCATTTATTATTTAATAAAAGTGATGACTTTATTAAGTATGCAAATATGTGTGATCAAGATAAAGGTTCTATCTGTAGTTATTATGAAGTTAGAAACTATATGCTAAGAGGTGGTAAGTAGTATGTCTAAATTTAAACAACTTAATGCCTCTGAACTTTTAGAAGTAATAAATAAACAATGGGCTACAAGAAGTGATATGCAAAAGATTAGTGGTAAATGTATGGAATATGCAAGGAATGATTTTAATGAACTGAGGAAGCAAATAAAAGAAGAAGGTTTTGAACTACCTAGTAACTTAGTTCCAATGGAAAGGGTAGTTGATTACTATCGTATAAATATTTCTTATTTAAAAAAGATAAGTAAGATAAATGCAAATTAATCGAGCAGGGAGGACTTATGGTACAAAATAGTTTTGTTTTTTATGACAGTTTCAGGGATTCGGTTGAAGATATGGATGATAAAGATAGATTAGCTTTCTATGAGGCGATTATTAACTATTCATTAGATGGTAAACCACCTAATGAATTATCTAAAGAATTAACAAGAATGTTCAAGCTAGTTAAGCCTCAATTAGATGCTAATACTAAGAGAAAAAAGGATGGTAAAAAGGGTGGAAGACCATCTAAAAAGGATGATGAAAACGTATCTAATAACTATGAAGAAACTATAGTTTCAGAAGAAGAAAACTATAAAAAAACCAGTGGTTTTGAAAATAAAAACCATAGGTTAAAAAATAAAAAACCTAATGTAAATGTAAATGATAATGTAAATGTTAATGCTAATGTTAATGTTAATGTATTAGAATTTGCAGAAAAAGAATTTGGAAGAACATTATCTTCATCTGAAGTTGAATTTATTAATTCATGGGAATATAATCCTGAAATCATAAAACTGGCTATTAAAGAAACAGTTCTTAATCAAGTTTATAATGTTAAATATACTGATAAAATTCTTTATGAGTGGGAGAAAGCTAATTTAAAAGATGTTAATTCTATTAAAAAGCACTTAAAGAAACGTAAAGAACAACAAAGTGAAGATAATGAAGGATATCATTATCAGAGGCTAGAATAATGCTAGATTTAGAAGATGAAGTAATAGGTTGCTTGATATTACATCCTGAAAATATTGCAAAATTAGTTATTCCAGATGACTGTTTTAAAAATCAAGAAAATAGATTTATAGTTAAGCTTTTAAAGCAACAGTATCAAGATATTAGAAACATAGATTTAATAGCTTTAGGAGAGAAATATAAGCATTTATTTAATCAGAGATTTAATCAAGAAGTAATAATTACCAAAATGGTTAATATTATGACAAACTCGTTTGGTAATAGGTTTGATTACTATCAGGAATTATTATTTGAAAGATATGTAAATGATTTGATTTTAGGTGCTATTGACAAGTTTAAAAATAATCAAATATCACAGGAAGAACTATTAACGTCTATTCATAAGTACGAAGCTTTAAGCATTAAAACATCAGCTAATAAATTAACTGGCGAAGAAGTTTTTAAAATAATTAATTCTAAAAATAAAGGGATTAATTTTAGATTTGAAAAATTATCTAAATATGCGAACATACAAGAACATGATTTAGTTGTGGTTTCAGCTAGACCAGGTATTGGTAAGACAGGATTCGTATTGAATTTAATGGAAGATTTAGCAGATAGATATAATTGTATTTTATTCAACATGGAAATGAGTGATAAACAAGTATACCAGAGATTAGTTGGAATAAATACAAAGATTCCAATTAGTTATCAAGTTAATCCTGCAACTGATTATCAGAAAGAACAACTGATTAAAGGCAGTAAAGCTATTGCTAATAAGAACATTAAAGTAATTAGTAGAAGTCAGACTATTTCTAGCATTAGAAAGAGAATTATCGAAGAAAGTAAACAAGGGCATACATTAGCATTTATTGACTATGTAGGATTAATAGGGAGTAATGATAAGACTAAATCTTTATATGAGAAGACAACTGCTATTGTTAAAGAGTTGAGACAAATATCATTAGATTATGACTGTACTATCTTTTTAGTCGCTCAGATTAATAGAAATTCTGAAAACACAAAAGATAAGAGACCTAAAATTAGTGATCTTAAAGAAACTGGAGAATTAGAGCAGTCTGCTACAACAGTTCTAATGCTCCATAATGAAAATTATTACAAAGGAATTGAAATGAAAGTTGAAGAAGTAGAGGTAATAATTGGCAAAAATAGAAATGGTCAAACTGGGATTCTTACTCTTGAATATAATCAACAAACTCAAAGATTTGATGTTAAAGGAACCAATAAAATTTATAATGAACCAAATAATTGGAGAAAGGAATAAGAAGTGGAAACAGAATTGAAAGAATTAGAAAAAAGGGTTAGTAGGTTAGAAGAAATAACAGGTAATACTTATAACGTTTATATGACTAAAAATTCTGTAAGATTACCTATAGAATTAGTTAAATTAGTATTTTCAAATACTGATACTGCTTTAGAAAATATAAAATTGCATGAAGAATTAAGAAAAGAAAAACTTAAGAATAAACAACTTGAAGAACTAGCAACTAATTTGCTCTTAAAACTAAATAATAAGGAGGTTGAAATTATATGAAGTTATTAAGCAGAAAAAGGTATGAAGAATTAATGGCAGAATTAGAGACTTATGAACATAGAGTTTTTGATTTAGGCAAGAGATTAGATAAAAAACAACAAGAGTTGCTGGACGAAAGAAGAGTAAAAGAAACATTACAAGAGGCATCTGAGACTATTTCTAATGAAAAGTTAAAATTATTAAATAAAGTAAAACAGCTTAAAGATAATTTAAGAAAAGCTAATGGTTCTATTGGTGGGCTAAAAAAAGAGAATAAAAAGTTAAAAAATAGAATAGAAGAAATTTCTGCTGATAGGGAAATGATAAAAGAGAGTAATATGAAACTAAGTAAAACAATTAGACTTTTAGAAGAAGACAAAACTAAGCTACATGGAGAATTAAACCAAGTTAATATAGAGAAAAGTAAATTACAAACATCAGTTATTCAACTTAACGAAAAAAATAAAGTATTATCAAGTAAAAAGAAAGTTAAAGATTATTTAAGAAGAGAAGAAAGGAAGAATAAATAATGAAAGTAACAAATGTAAATTTAAAGAAAGTAGAAGAAAACGGAGCTGTAAAGGCATATGCAACTATTATTTTAGATGATAGTCTAGCAATTCATAATATTAGATTAATTGAAGGGAAAGAAAGATTATTTATTGCTTTTCCAAGTTATAAAGATAAGAATGAAGCTTATCACGATTATGTGCATCCGATAGTATCTGAATTAAGAAAAGCTATTGAAAAAGCAATTTTAGATAAATATAACAACTAATGAAGATGAAAAAGTAAGAAAATTTATTGCACAAATAGTCGCCGACCGACATCATTCCTTTCTGTTTGTTTACTTAATATAGAACTCCTTGTTTATCTTTAATCACCTCCCTTCTTGGAATATATGGCTAGTTTAACAATGCGAGTTTGTTCTTACTGAGTTTGGCATTGTTACAATTATTGAAAGGGGTAAAATAATGGATTTAAAAGAGAAGTTAGAAGAATTTATTTTAAGTTTAAAAGAAGATGAAAAGGCCGACTTGACTATAAAAAAATATAAAACTAATATAAGAGCCTTTATAGAGTTTTCTAAAGATAAAGAGTTAAATAAAGCAACAGTAATCGAATTTAAAAATAAACTAGATACTATTGATGAATATATGCCTAATACGACAAACAATTATTTAGTAGTGCTTAATAAATTTTTAAATTTTATTGGTAAAAATGATTTGTGTGTAAAAATTATAAAACAACAAAAGAAATTTTCTTTAGAATACTCTTTAAGTAAATCTGATTACCATAGATTACTAAGAACAGCTAAAAAGTATGAAGAATATGATAATTACATTATTTTAAGAATATTAGCGGAAACAGGTATTCGTATTTCTGAGTTAGCATTTTTTAGAATAGAAGATTTAGATAAGACTATGAAAATAAGAAAAAAGGGTAAAGTAAGAGAAATACCTGTAAAGTTAGATTTATTAAGAGAAATAAGAAAGTATTGTAGGGATAGAAAAATTAAAGAGGGACTAATTATATTTAATCCTAAGACTGGTAAAGCTTATGCCAATTCTACTATTTGGAGAAGATTAAAGAAAATGGCAGGAAGAGCGAGAATAAGTAAAGATGCAGTACATCCTCATGCCTTTAGACATTATTTTGCTAGATGTTATTTAGAGACTTATCCAAACGATATAGCAGGTCTAGCTGATATATTAGGGCATAATTCATTAGAAACGACTAGGATATATACAAAGTTAACTAATAAAGAGAAAGAGTTAAAAATAAGAAATATTAAATTTTAGAGGAGGAATAGGAATGACTTGTATTTTAAAAGTAGGAAATTTATTTGTAATTGGATATGAATTAGAAGAAAAAGGTAAAAAATCAGAGGTGGCTAGAATATCAATGTCAAAGAAATATGCTATGAGATTACCTTATGATATAGCAATAATTATATCAGATGCAATTGATGCAGAAGTAATGATTTTAGAAGATAGTCCTTCGATAGAAAAATTAAATGAGTTTTTAACTAAACGAGAAAATAAGTTACAAAGAATAGAGCAATTATTTAAAAGTGGAGTAGTTGATCTAGAAGAATTAGCAAAATTAGTGAAAGGAAATTAGAAAATATGAAGAAAACAAATAATAACAACAATGAACCAAAAATTATTCTACAATCTTTTGATAAAGATTTTGTAATTAAAGTTAAATACAATATATCTGAAAAAGATATGGAAGGACTTTACAATAATTTGTATAAGCAATTACAAAGAGGATTAATTATTCTTAATGAAGGTTTAGAACTTGTTGAAACATATAAAATCGATTACATGGAGAGGAGGATATATTGATATGAAATATTTTGTAAGTATTATGAAGTATGTTGCATTGACGATTCTAATGGCTAATACTTGTATGATAATTTATTATTTATTTTTTGGAGATGTTTTAGATACTATTATATCTATTGTTCTAGAAATATGTTTATTCATAGAAACATATATATTTAATTCTTATGCAGAGGATGCATGGGTTCATGAGTAAAACATATATACATTATGGTCATAGATATTTTGAGCCTGATATTTTTGTTGAAGTTGAAAATGTATGTTGGAATAAACCAATTGGAGGACTTTGGGCATCCGATATTAATGCAAAATATGGTTGGAATAATTGGTGTAAGGATGAAGATTATTGTGAATGCAAAGAAGAAAATAGTTTTCGTTTTACGTTAAAAGAAAATAGTAAAGTACTTGTAATTAGTTCACATGATGATTTGAATAAATTACCTTTAGAAGATGGTGTTCCAGAATATATTAACGATAGAAGCTTGTGTATTGACTTTGAAAAATTAAAAAGGAAATATGATGCTATTGAAGTTTTAATAAGTGAAGATCATAGGTTATATTACGATTTATATGGTTGGGACTGTGATTCAATACTGGTCTTAAATAAAGAGTGTATAGATGAAATATAGGTATAATCATTTAAAGAAACTAGATAATCCATTAATTATATTAAAAAAAGAGTTAGAGCTTACAGGCTTAGATTCTAATGAAATAAATGATATTTTAGAAAGATATAAAAGTACATATGATTATGCTTTTTACGAATTAAGAATAGCTTCTTATAACTTTGTAAGGACTATGAAAAAATTATTAAAAAAATATCAAAAGTATTTTAAGAAGAAAATGTAGATTTAAGACTTATAGAATAAAGGAAAAATAGCAATTAGATTTATGCAATATAATAATAGGTTATATTGCACAGAATAAGGAGGATAAAAATGACAAAAAAGATGGACGAGTTGGGTAGATTAGTTATACCTAAAGAAATAAGAGAACAATTAGAAATTGATAAAAATACTATTCTAAAGATAGAACTAGAAGATAATAGAATAATTATTTCTAAAGATGAAAGTGAATATAGCAAAATGCTTTATGCTAATGAAGAATTAGCAAAGAAAGTTCTGTATTATGAAAAACTACTCGAAGAGAATAATATAAGTTATTTAAAATAGTTGGAGGTAAAAATGGAAAAGTGGCAGGTGGCATTAATTAGTGTATTGTGTACTTTAGTAGCAATTATTATGATAATTCTTATAAGTGCAATAGTTCAGTCAGGGGTTATAGATGTTGTTAAAGAAGAGTTAGTAGATGATTACTGTAGTAGTATTTCTATAACTGAGGCTAGAGATTTGGAGATTTGCAATGGGTGAAATAATAAAGCCAAAAGAAATAACTAATACAGTTAACACTCATATTTTTTTCTGTGATAAATGTAATAAAAGAATATTTGAAAGTAGAGAAGATATTTATGATGGCTATTATAGCGAACCATATGAAGAAATAGAATTAAACATTTTAGATGAGTGGTATAGTGTAACTTTGTGTTTATGTGATGAGTGCTTGAAAAAATATCAAGTTGAGTTAATTAAATGTTTGGGAACTTTTGGTTTTAAAAAAGAAAAGATTTAATTTGGAGGTTTGTAATGAGTGAAAAAACTGGAGAAGAAATGTTAAAGCAAATGATGGAGCTAGAACCTAGTAAGTTAGATGAAAATACTCAAAAATTATTTTATAAAATTATGGAAATTATTGATGAAAGAGATAAATTAAAACTAATACAGAAAAAAATCATACTTTATTTAGATGGTTTAGTTAGAAATGAACTTGATTTAACAGTAGTTCATAAACATTATTCATATCTTTGTGAATATCAAGAAATATTATCTAATTGTTTAAAAATAATAGCAGATGATGAGACAGAGGAATAATTTAAAAGTTTAAAAAGATGGAATAATGAGTGAGGAGGTAAATCATGTTAGTATCAGAAAGTCAAAATTTTATTCCTAAGATAAAAGTAAAAGAAATTAAATATTTACAATATGATTATGAATTAAAGTTAGAAGATTTAAAGGATTTACATATTGAATATGATGACAGTACAAATAAAATTTATGCTACGTTCGAAACAATTTATATAAATGACCTTGAAAAATTAACAAAAATAAATCTTATTACTGGTAAGTTTAAATATTATAGTCTCAATGGATTTTATGAAAAACAAGAAAATAAAGCACATAACATAACGATAGGACAAGACATAATAGATTATTTATTTAATTGGGAGAAAAAATATTTCGAAGAAAGGAATAAAAATGAGTGTATATAAAGAATTAAATAGAGCAGTTACTGGTAGTAAATTTATAGACAAAAATGAAGATGAATATATCTATGCTAGTTTAAGCCAACCACCAATTAAGATAGTTAATAAACATGGTAGTAATGATGAACTTGATTATACTGTAGAGTGTCCTAATTGTCACAGACACGTTAATTATGGTCATGAGATATTTATGGTAAGTGGTCATATATATTGTTCTAATAAAAATTGTAGAGATGAAATATTTAAGAAAGTGAGGTATAGAAGATGAATAAAGAAATAGAACAATTATTTAAAATTCAAAATAGACTTAATAAAAATATGTATCATTTATTTGTTCAATCAAATTTAGATAATGAGTATAGATGGGAGTTGTTTTTGTATAATCGTAACGTTGAAGATTATTTAAGCAGTGATAACATAGCGATATTAGATAGTGAAAGAACAACTCTTGATGAGTTAGAAGAATATTTAAAAAAATATAATGGTTTCACTAGGTGGTAATTATGAATCGTGAAAAAGAATTACTATTTGATGAACTTTATGAAAAGACTAAGGACTATGGTAGAGTTCAATTTATTAATTTACTAATGGAAAAAGAAAGAGAAAATCAAGAATTAAAGAAACGACTTGAAAAGAAATATGAAAAAGTAGGTACTTTGACTATAGAATTATTATATGAAGAAAATACAAAGTTAATTAATCAACAAAAAGAGTTTATAGAGTGGTTAGAAGATTATATTGATACTTTAAAGACTGAATCCGATAGTGTAGAAGGGTTAGGAATCTGTGAATATTATACTTTATTGGCATTAGAAGAAGTCTTATCAAAATATAAAGAAATAATAGGAGGGTTAGATGAATAATAGAGCATTAGAAGAAGTAGAAGACTTAATTCAAATTAAAAATAGATTATTAGAATTATGTATGTACGCACTAATTAGAGATACTAAAATATACAATCATGAGTTAGATGATGTACATAAATGCAAGTTTATGGCTGCTATCCTTACCAACTTAAATGACGATACATTTACGTTAAGAAAAAAACTATTAAAAACTTGGGAGAATATTAAGGATGAATAGAGAGATAAAGTATAGAGATTGTATAGTATCTCAAGCTAGTAATAATCATGTAATGGTATGTAAGGATGGCGAAATGGTATTTCATGCAGAAGTTGATAAAAAGTTGACAGATGAAGAGTTAAAAGGAAATGTTGATTTCTATTTAGATATATTATTACCAAGTATTGATGAAAGCGAGGCAGAAAATGTTAAAGATTAAAGATTTTGAAGATTATACAATAGACAAAAAAGGCAATGTATTTAGCATTAGAAAGCATAAATATCTTAAGCATTCAATTAATAAATATGGATATTGTAAAGTTACACTACAAAAAAATAAACATAAGAAAATGTTTAGTGTGCATAGATTAGTGGCACAAGCATATTTAAAAGATTATTCTGAAAATTTACAAGTAAATCATATAAACGGAATAAAAACTGATAATAGATTAGAAAATCTCGAAATGGTTACTGCAAAAGAAAATATGCAAAAAGCAGTAAGTATAGGGCTATTTGAGAAGGTAAGAAAGATAAATAGAGAAAATGCAATAAAAAATAATTTAAGTAAATATCATGTATTAGCAAATAAAGTGACTAAAAAGAAAGTAGCAAATTATGATAGGAAAAATAATTTATTAGAAATATATGAAAGTATAAGCGAAGCAAGTAGGAAAACTGGAATAGCTATAACAAGCATTAGTTATTGTGCAAACGGGAAAAGAAAAACTGGAGGTGGATTTATATGGCACTTCGTATAAAAGATAATGTTGATTTAAAAGAATTAGAAAAGTTTGGTTTTAAACCTAGATATATAATGACTGATGAAAGAACAGGAAAAACTTCAATAGAAAGTTATCATAGTTCAAAATATCAACCGAGATTTGGATATTGTATATTTAGAAAGAAAAAAATCAATGCAACTTTGAATATAGTAGATAGACTAATTCTTAATAGAGTAAATAGAAAAACATTTGTATTTGAAGATGACAATTATGTAGATGTCGATTTATTATATGACTTAATCAAAGCAGATCTAGTAGAGAAAGTAGAGGATAAGTAATGTACACTGTAACAGGTTATTTATATAAAGACGATAGATTACTCTTGCGTGGAATGTGGGAAGATTTAGAAAGCTTCGTAGAAGAATTGAAAGAATTAAATCCTAATTTTGTAGATAGAAGAACTTTTAAAATAATAACAGTAGATGGTTGTGTTCTTAAAAAGTGGGATAGAAAGTAGAGGATAAGTAATGGAATTAAAAGAAGGTATGTATATAAGAACAAAATTAAACGACTTTTGTAATATGGTTGCTATAAGAAAAATAGAAGAAATTGATGAAGATGATAATAAGTTTTGGATTGATGATTATATTATTGATGGATATGGGGATTTACAATATAAATTAAGCGAAGAAGATGTCGATAAAGCAAGTGATGACATTACCGACTTAATAACAAAGGGAGATTACGTCAATGGTAGTCCTGTATGCGATATAAAACAAGATGAAAATGGTAAAACTTGGATATATACAGATAGCGAGTATAGATATGGATATTTAAAAGAAGAGATTAAATCAGTAGTAACCAAAGAGATGTTTTATTTAGTAAAGTATGAGGTGGAATGATGAAATTAATATATACAGGAAATTTCGATACATTAGAACAATTAGGGTTTAAAAAAGATACTCCATTAAGGTATAGAAAAGACTCTTTATATGTTGGTGTTAATTCTAAAAGAATATTTATCCCTATAGATTTGACTGGAGATAGTGTATGTGTACTTTTTGATTTAATACAATTAAATCTTGTTAAGAAAGAGGTGGAATAATGATAAATGTAACCTTTAGTAAAGATTATAGTAAAGATTTTAATATAAAATTCTATGGATTGATAAAAGTAAATATAATTTATGAAAATGGTAAAGTAGTATCCATTAAAGAAAAAAATAAGCCAAAAGAATTATTAGAAGAAATACAAAACTTTAAAGAGTTTTATAATATAAAAACTGACGATGTTATAACGATAGTTGATATGTATTTTAGTAATCGTTTTAACATGGAATATATAGGAAAACCGATATTTTAAAGAAAGAGAGAACAAATGAAATATAGAATCTATGTATTTGGTACAGGTGGCCAAACTGATTTAGGTACTTATGAACCTGATGAAACGATATTCTGCCTTGACTGGCTATTACTAGAACAAAAAACAAAAGAGGTAGTTATGGCTATAGAAGTCAATGAAGAGGATAATATAGAATTTCCAGCACTCTTATATTTAGGCAACTTAGCAGATTATGAGGATTTCAAAAGATACTTAAGTAACCAAGATGAAGTTAGAATTACTAAACAGTTTAGGAAGAGGAGATGGTAGTAATGAGTGAACTAGAAGATATTTTAAATTATTTAGAAACAACTTCTTTAGAACCACATGATGATTATATTAGTGAATTTTCTTACAAAGACCAAAAGATTTTATGGAAATATATAAAAGACTTACAAAAAGAAAATAAGGAACTATCTCATATTGTCGCTAACAAAGTAATCACAGACTATGACATTGATACACCTTTAAAGAAAGAACTTAGTGATGCAAATCTTAAAATTGTTTCTTTAGAAGACGCACTACATTGCTATAAACAAGAAAAGGAAGATTTGATAGAGTGGTTAGAAACATATGCAGAATTTAATGCTGATGAGCAGCCTATTGAAAAAACATTAAATGAAGTTCTAGATAAAGTAAGAGGTATTAATAATGACTGATGAAGAGTTAAATAAGATAAGAGAATATTTAGAATTTAAAATGTTAGCAGAACGTAATATCAGACATAAGACAGAATATAGCAATATTCTTAAACAAGAGATAAGTTTATACAATGAACTTATTAGATTAAAAGATATTATTGCTAAAGCTACAGATAAACTTTATTGTTGGGGCGAAGTATTAGACGCAGATTTTCAAAAAGAAATGTTAAAAATATTAGATAATAAAGGAGATAAATAAATGAATTGGTTAGATATAATTTTAATAATACTGGTAATAATTACTTTAGTAGGGGGAATAGTCATTTCGATTTTAGCTTGGGTAGATGGGGAAATAGGCCTTGGATTTGGTATGTTATTCATGGCAATATTTATTTCTAGTATGTTTGCTTTACCGTTTATTGTTCTTGATAATGGAGCAGGTTCAACAATAGGTACTATAACAAGTGTTGATAAAAACTTTTTTGGAACAACAGCTGTTTATGTAAAAACAAGTGAAACAACACAGGAAAAACTATGTATAGAGGACAAGGAATTATCAGAACAAGCAAAGAGTTTAATTGGTAAAGAGGTCAAAGTCAGTTATGGAACAAGAGTAGGATTATACTCTACAGGAAAGTGTGGGCAAGCTCCAATTGAAAAGATTGAGGTTGTAAGTGAAGATTAATAGGAGGACTTATGATAGAACTTAAATTAGACTATGTATTAAGGGATATGATTATATCAGCATTAAGGTATGCACTAGGTAGAAGAACTTATATAACAGCTGAAACATCAGAGTTTATTGTAGAGAATAAAGATATTATAGATGGTCGTATGAAACAAGTGATGTTGTCAGATTTAGGACAATATTTAGAAAGAAGAAATAAAGGATTTATAACTGATGATAAGTGTGATTATGAAGTTTGGGAAAACTTATATAATTGGTTAAGCGAAATGGAGGTGGATGAATGAAAAATATACCATTTAAGCAGTTTATTAATTGTTTTAATTTTAGAGCTTATACTAACAATAATGTTAGTATAATGAATCAAGACACTACAATTATAAGGATATATTTACCTTATAGCGATTCTATAAATTCTGATAAAGAATGGTTTGAATTTGGTATGTACGATTTTTGGGATAAAAGTAAAGATAAAATTAGATTATTAGAGAAAATATTTTCAAAAAATATACTTAATTGCTATGTTACTGACATTAGATATAATGACGATAATAGTACTATTTATATATATTTGTCAGATAAGCAGGAAGGTGATTATTAATTATGACAGGGATAGAATTATTACAAATGATTAAAAATAATGAAGTAGAAGAAGGGACAGAAATTAATGTTTTAAGAGTTAATGAAGAGTGTTGTTGTTATGATGTAATGGCGAAACTAAAATACACTGACAACGATTTGCTTTGATCTCCTGGTACGTTTAGAAGTTCAATGTTATGGGGTGCTGATTATTTATTTGAAATAAATGAAAGCCTTGAAATGCCAGATAAAATAGAAGAACTTAAAATTAAAGAGATAAAAAATGTTTCTGGTAAGGATTTTTATACCTATTACAGTAGTGGAAATAAGGAAGTTAATAAAATAAATGAATTAGTAAGAGCTGTTAATTATTTACTAAATACACAAAATAAATGTTGATATTAGCCGTAATATGATACGAAATACCCAGTTATATATTTGGAGGTACTATGAAGAGAAAAAAGATAATACTTTATCATACAAATCCATTACAATTTGGAGGAGTAGATACATTTGATTATAACTTTTGTAAAAAAATGCGAAATAAATATAATATTTTATTTCTATATAAAGAAGGAAACTTAGATACTATAAAAAGATTACAGAAATTAAATATCGAGGTTGAAAAATATAATAAGAATAAAAGATATGTATGTGATATTTGCCTTTTAGCAAGTGCTTGGGGCGGTTATCCTGAAAACGTTATCGCAAGAACTGGTAGATACATACAAATGATTCATGCTGATTATATAAGAGCTAAAGAAACAGGCTTTGTTTATGAAAAATGGCATAAAACAACTGAATACGTAGCAGTAGGAAAACACGTTACATCAGTTTTTAAAAAACTTTATCCTAAAGAAAAGGTAACAACTATTTATAATATATTAGATGATAGACAAGAAACACATCACATATTAAAACTAATATCAGCGACTAGAGTTTCAAAAGAAAAAGGCTACGATAGAATGTTAAAATTAGCTCAAGCTTTAAAAGAACATAATATAAAATTTAGATGGATTATCTTTACTGATTTAAAACTATATCAACAAAAACCTTTTGATATGGAAGAGATAGTTTATATGAAACCATCACATGATATATTTGATTATATAGTTGAAGCAGATTACGGAGTGCAACTATCAGATACAGAAGGTTACTGTTACTTTGTTAATGAATGTTTGCAGTATGGCACACCTGTTATTTCTACTAATTATCCGAGTAGTTATGAATCTATTGAAGACGGTATTAATGGTTATTTATTAAATATGGATTTATCTAATTTAGATATAGAAAAAATTGTAAATAATATTCCTAATAAATTTAATTATATTGAAAAAGGTAATACTACTGATTGGACTAAGTTATTCAATAAGAGAGTATATATACCTAAAATAAAATATAAAGTTATAGCTTTAAAAGATTATATAGATAAAAGGCCAGAACTTATAATTGATGATGTATTTGAACATAATGGTGCAGGAAATGCTATAATAAGAAAAAATAATATTTATTATTTATATGACCAAGATAGAGCTGGAGAATTATTAGATACAGGATATGTAAAGGTGGAAAAGATTAAGGAGGGCAAATGAAATATAGTGTTATAAGAAAATTAAAAAATGATCGTACATTATATGAAAAGACTTATAAACTTCTAAACGAAAGAATACAACAAAAAATAGATGAAAAGTTAGGATTACATGGATTTACATTTGATGAGGTTAAAGTACAAAACCAAAAGAATCCTGATAGGTTTACAGCAACTTTCGCAGAATTAGAAGAACTTGATAAAGAAAGAACTCTAGTAAAGAAAGAATTAGATATGATAAATGATTACTTTAATGAAATAGATAGAAGTATAGAGGAAATGGACGAAACAGAAAAGAAAGTCTTTAAGGCAAAATATATATATGGTTTATCTCATGCTGATATTGCTGCTAAACTTGACTGTTCAGAAAAAACAATACAAAGAATAATAAAAGATATTAATGAAGACAAATCAGTAGAAGAAGAAATTAAAGAAAATATTTAAAATGTCCAGACAATGTCCAGTAAAATGTGTTATAGTGCAGTTGGATGATTAGCTAAAAAACTAATTAATTGCACACAAAGAATATAGAAATATATTCTTTTATTTTTGTAATAGTAGTTTTAAAACGAGGAGGGAATCAATGTGAAAGTAATTGCTACAATAAAGTTTAACGACTTAGAGTCTAATAAGATTAGAGAAATAAATGATGTGTTTAATGTTTCTAAAGAAAGAGCTAAAGTTCTTCTTGAAAAGAATTATGTAAGAGAAGTAGTAGAGACAGCTACATTAGATAATGAAGTAGAGAAAGCAACAATTAAATCTACTAAAGTTAAAAAGAATGCAAAGAAGTAATCCTAAAGTTGATAAGTTTTATCATAGTAAGGCTTGGAAAGATACAAGTGAAGCATATATGAGTAGTAAGTATTATATATGCGAAAGATGTGACAACTCAGCAACTATTTGTCATCATAAAGAATATATAACTATAGATAACGTAGATAACCCAGATATTACTTTAAACTGGGATAATCTAGAGGCTTTGTGTATTAAGTGTCATAATAAAGAACATTTCAAAAAAGATGATGAATATTATTTTGATGAAGAAGGTAATATAATTTTAAAAATGTAATACAACAAGATACATTTAGATAGAAATTTAATCAGATAAGCATTAGCTTTTTATATTGCTTTATTGCATTTTTTATTAAAAAAGAGGCTTAAATTGACTAAAAAACTATCAAAAAACATCATTTTTTAATCATAATCAATTAAAATAGTACCCCCCATATTAGCCTTAAAACCC